>JAJZCA010000129.1 GCA_021798735.1 Acidobacteriota bacterium
CGGCCAGAATTTTACGGATGGCGGCGAAACATGTTTCAGAAGCGCCCGCCTGCTCCTGGAAGACGCGTCGAGCCCGACTCCCCATTGGCTGCGCTTCCGGCGATGTCAGCAGTTCCTGCAGCGCAGGACACAGTCGCTCGGGTGGAGTGACACGAATGGCCTCTTGTTCCAGCAAAGCCGCGACCATGCCGCGAAAGTTCTCCGTATACGGGCCCATCACGATGGGTATGGCGAATTGCGCTGGTTCTAGCGGATTGTGCCCGCCCGCCGGCACCAGACTCCCACCGACAAAGGCCACGGATGCCAGTGAATAGACAGAGGCCAGCTCTCCTACGCTGTCGAGAAGAAATACGCTGCCCGGTGGGATCGGTTGCGGCTGCAGCATCCAGTCTGAACGCCGAATCAGGGGAAGTCCCGCCTCAATGATCGATCGTTCCACGGTGCGAAAACGCTCGGGATGTCGCGGTGCGAGGATCATCGTTAGTTGCGGGGAGTGCTGGATCAATTCGCGGAACGCTTCAAGAAGAAGTCGTTCCTCGCCGTCTAGCGTGCTGCCAGCCACGATGGCCTTGCTCTGCTTCGACAGATGTGCGCGCAACTCACGCGTGATCGCCGATTCTCCAGCAGCGCGTACATCGTACTTCAGATTGCCCGCAGTCCGCACCGCATCCGCTGGTACTCCGAGCGCAACGAAGCGACGTCGGTCTTCATCGCTTTGCGCCAGTACCAGCGTCAACTTGCGAAGCAGCGGCCCCCATAGCAAACGCAGGGCGCGGTACCGTGGGAGAGATCGGTTGGAAATGCGCCCATTGACCACGATGACAGGGATATTCACTCGCTCTGCTTCCACCAACATCCGCGGCCACAATTCGCTTTCCACCAGCACAATCGCACGCGGATTTAAGGCTCGCATATAACTGCGCACGATCCACGCAAAATCCAGCGGAAAGTAAAAGACGCGCGTGGGTGGGGGAGCGGATGTCTCCATCTGTTCACGGGAGTTGTCGAAGCGCTCCTGCGCCAGCTTCTGCCCAGTCTTCGTCGTCGTGGAAATCACCACCGGCAACTTTGGATCGAAGGTCTGCAGCATTTCGATCAGACGGCTTGCGGCGATGACTTCTCCGACCGAGACTGCATGGACCCAGACGGTGGATCGCTGCCCGACAAATCTACGAAGGCCTTGAGAAATCAGACCTAGCCGCTGACCCAATCCGTGTCGGTAGCGCCCACTCCACGCCATGCGGAGCAGCCAATACGGCGAAGCGAGAACAATGGCGGCCACCAGGGCCAGACTGTAGAGCAGCATCATGGGTAAGTAAATTTTTAAACGCACGACAAAAAACTACGCTGTGCGCTGAATCCCTGACAACGAACCTCTTTACTACCTTACTCTTCGTCATTGCTGCACTGGTTGCGCCGTGCCGTCCGAGCGGTGCGCCCTCCGCTGCCGTTACCATAAGAGGAAGATCGAAGTCCTCTTTTGATGACAAACAACATTCCACGTATTCGCGTACTCGGCGCTGGACTTGCCGGACCGGAGGCAGCGCTGCAGGCGGCCCGCCTCGGTTGCTATGTCGATCTGTACGAGATGCGTCCCGTACGTTCGACAGAAGCTCATCGGACTGCCGATTTCGCCGAGCTGGTCTGCTCCAATTCTCTCAAGTCTGAAAGCGAGCACACGGCTCCCTGGCTGTTGAAGCAGGAAATGCGCCTCGCAGGATCGGTTCTGTTGCAGGCTGCGGATGCCGCCGCCGTGCCCGCCGGCCATGCATTGGCCGTGGACCGCGTGGCATTTTCCCGGCTCGTCGCCGACGCCATCGCAGCGGAGCCGCGCATTGCCGTGCATCGCGAGGAAGTGACGACGCTCGATCCTGCGGATGGATGGACCGTCGTTGCTTCCGGGCCGCTGACTTCTCCGGCGCTGTCTGAGGCGATCTCTCGACTGACCGGCAGCGAACACCTTGCGTTTTACGATTCCATCAGCCCCATCGTAGATGCGGAGTCTATCGACATGGACCGCGTCTACATGGCTGCACGTTGGGACAAGGGCACAGCAGACTATATCAACTGCCCGATGACGGCGGAAGAGTATGACCGTTTCTACGACGCCCTTGTTGCAGCGGAATCCGTGCAAGAAAAAGAATGGGAGAAACTTACTTATTTTGAAGGCTGCCTGCCCATTGAAGAACTTGCTCGGCGTGGCCGCGATACGCCGCGCTTCGGCCCAATGAAGCCGGTAGGCCTGCGCGATCCTAGGACAGGGAAAACGCCGTGGGCGGTGGTGCAGTTACGCTGCGAAAATCTGCGGGCGGATTCCTATAACCTGGTTGGGTTTCAGAATCACTTAAAGTACAGCGAACAAGCGCGGATTTTGCGGCTGATCCCCGGCCTGGAAAACGCGAAATTCCTACGCTATGGCCAAATCCATCGCAACACCTACATCAATGCGCCTCGATTGCTGAGCGAAACGCTGCAACTGCGCGACCATCCGCAAATCCTTTTCGCGGGACAAATCTCCGGCGTCGAGGGCTACACGGAATCGATCGCCACTGGAATGTTAGCTGGCCTTCATGTTGCAGCTCTGGTACGCGGTGAGCAACCGGAGCCAATCCCGAGAGCGACCGGCCTGGGATCGCTGGTGCATTACATCACCCATGCTGATCCCGCACACTTCCAACCCGTCAACATTACGTTCGATTTGCTCGAACCGCTGGAAGAAGAATTGCGACGCAAGATTCGCGACAAACGCGAGCGTCATAAACTGCAATGTGAGCGCTCGCTGGCACAATTCGATGCATGGTGGCAACGCTATTGCAGCCGTAGTCTTGCGGCGTCCCGGTCAGGTCTGCCGTCGGTCTTAGGCATCTTCGTTCTGGCATTCTTTTTGTGTCTCGCCGCGCCGCATTCTTTCGGCTGGGGACGGGATGGTCACAAAATCATCAATCTAGTGGCGATGGAGACGTTGCCGGCAAACATGCCTGCATTTCTGCGCACGCCGCTGGCGCTGGACGAGATTGAATATCTAGGGCCGGAGCCAGACCGTTGGCGGGTCGCTTCGGAGCCGGAGCTCAGCGCTGCCGATGCTCCTGAGCATTTTCTGAATCTCGAACTGGCGGACATGGCCGCTCCCGGCGGCTTACCCGCGCAACGCTACGGTTTCCTCGACGATTTGAAAGCCGCGGATCGTCTGCATCCGGATCTGGCCGACCGACTCGTTCCGCAAAACGTAGGATTGTTGCCATGGCAGGCCGATGAAGACTTTGAGCGGCTGGTGGTGGACATGCGCGACTATCGGGCATTGCTCGCTGCGCATCGGGACACCTACGGCGCAGAGCAAGCAGTCTTGTACGACATCGGCTGTCTTGGCCACTACGTCGGGGACGGCTCGCAACCCTTGCACACGACAATCAATTTCAACGGATGGGTGGAGTCAAGAAATCCTGAGCGCTTCACCCGCCGGCGCGGCATCCACAGCCGGTTTGAAACAGAATTTGTGCACGACACTCAGCGCGCGCAGGATGTTGCGCCGCTGATTCCACCGGCGCGCGTTCTGGATGCTCCGTTTCAGAATTTTGTGCTGTACTTGTGGACGACGCACGCGCAGGTCGCCCAAGTCTATCGCTTTGACAAGCGAGGAGCGTTCGACGGCCATGGATCTGCGGCATCCCGCAGCTTTACCGCAGAGCGACTGGCCGCGGGCGCTACCATGTTGCGCGACATGATCTGTACAGCATGGCTTGACAGCGCGCGAACGGGGCCGGATTGAGACGTTTCCTTCCGCGCTATTTTCGCTGGGACGCCTGCACATGTTGCCACTGGTCTTCAATGAACTGGTCCGTCATGCCGGCAATGTAGTCGGCAACCACGCGCGGAGCGCCTTCGATGGCAATCTGTGTCTCGTGACTCGCGGGTAGTTCCAGCGGATTGCGCATCCAATATTGAAAGAGTCCCGCGATAATTTCTTCCGCCAGGGCATGATCCCGTTCCAGGTAGGTGGCGTGATAAAGCTCCTGCAGAAGATACTGTTTGGCTTCGTGGCGGCGCCGCTCCATCTCTTCAGAAAACGCGACCAGTCTATGACCCGCGTGGCGGACCGTAGTGAGCGATTGAATTCCACCCTCTGTCACGCGGCGATGTGTAGTCACCACCAGATCGTTAACCAGCGCATTCAACATTCTCTTCAGTGCTTCGTGGAATAGCAGTTTCGGAGCGGCATCCGGACATCGCTGTTCCATCTTCCGATAAAATTCCTCAAACAAAGAAACATTGCGCCGCAGATTTTCCACAGAGAGAATCTCCGCCTCCACGCCATCGTCCATATCCGCGGTCAGATATGCGATCTCATCGGCCAGATCAATTAATTGGGCTTCCAGCGGCGGCAATTCATCCAGCAGGTACGGTTGCAACTCAGGATGCTCGGCCAGTGAATAATCGCGCGAATGCTTGATGATGCCTTCACGTACCGCCAAAGTCAGATTTAGTCCGCGAAATCCCGCATAACGCTGCTCAAAATATTCAACGATGCGCAAGGCATGCAAATTATGGTCGAAGTGCAGGCCGTACGCTTGCAGTTGACGGTCCAGCGCTTGTTCGCCGGCGTGACCGAAGGGAGGATGTCCAATGTCATGGACCAACGCCAGAGTTTCGGCCAGCTCTTCATTCAGATCCAGCGCCGCCGCAATGGTGCGGGCGATCTGCGTAACTTCAATGGTGTGGGTCAGACGGCTTCGGAAGTGATCCGAGTCGCGGTGGGTGAAAACCTGCGTTTTTCCTGCAAGTCTTCGGAACGCTCGCGCGTGGATGACGCGATCGCGGTCGCGTTGAAAGGCGGAGCGATATGCGTGCGGAGTTTCTGTGTGCTCTCTCGCCGTCAGGGGATCGGACGCATCGCCGATCACTGCGCAGTTGCTGAGAGAGGTTGCCTGCATGAGAGGACTGAGAGCTTTAGTGTGTGATCGGAACGGCGTGCGAATCTTCTTTCGCCAGCTTGACCTTGGCTTTATCCAGCCGCTTGCGCACCTTGTTTACGTCCGCCGGTTCAGCGTCCGCTGGAGCGGAGCCGGCATAGTTTGCCAGAGAGCTTTCCCACTGCGCGACCGCCTGCTGTAGATGGCCCGTTGACGCGTATACCTCGCCCAGATGGTCATGGACGGTGGGATCCTTCGGGATCAAGGTGATAGCTTTCTCCAGTGCCTGTTCGGCTAGCTCATACTGGCCAAGCTTATAGTGCACCCAACCCAGTGAATCGAGATAAGCGCCGTTTTGTGGATCCAGCTTGACCGCGTGTTCTACCAGTTGCAGCGCTTCGTTCAATTTTTGATCGTGGTCTGCCAGCATGTACCCCAGGTAGTTCAGGGTCAACGCATTGTTCGGATCCAATGCGAGCGACTGTCGAAATTGCTGCTCGGCGGCGTCAATATGCTTTTGTCTTTCCTGCAGCGCTCCACGAAGGAAGTAGATCAGGCTCGTCTCTTGTTTGGTAGTGCTGAGCTTTTGCGCCTGATCGATGGCCGATGAGGCATCTCTCCATTTGTGCAGTCTGGTGAAGATTTGCGCAAGGGCAAGCCACACGACGCGGTCCTGTTTGCTGCCGTTCAACTGAGCTTTAGCTAGCGCGACCCCTTCCTTCGTTTTCCCGGTATCCGCCAGCTGTCCGGCAAGCGTCAGTTTTAGATCGACGTCTTTCGGCAACGCCTGCACAGCCGCCTGCGCAGCCGCAGTCGCTTCCGGCAGCATCTTGGCATCGCGATACGTATCCACTTCGCCCTGATATCCGCGTTCGGCATCGTCGCCGCCCAGGGCAATCATTTCCTTGTAAACGGCAAGAGCCTGCTGCGTTTTGTTCTGGTCGCGATACACGGTTGCCAGGCGATCGAGGAAGATGGCGCGGTTATTTTTTTCGTCCGCCGTATATTTTTCGCTGTCGTGGTGCGTGTTGTCTGCCAATTGCTGCAGCAGTTCCGCCGCCTGGTCAAGATGGCCCTGGGCTTCGGCGATCGAGGCTTCGGTATACCGTACCTCGGGGGAATCCGGATTGAGCGCCATGGCGCGATCCAATGCAGCCGCGGCTTGCTTCAAATGTCCCTGAGTGCGTTGCACTTCCGCAATTCTCAAAAAGGAGTGCGCATCTTCCGGGTCCTGGGCGGCGACACCCTGAAAAATCTTTAGTGCGGCATCGGGTTGGCCGCTCGCCAATAGATCTTCCGCCAGACCGCGTTGCGCATCCAGGTTGCCTGGCTGCAGATTCAGCGCGTCCTGGTAAGCGGCAATGGCAGCTTTTGAATTCGAGGACTGATCGTATGCAGCGGCCAGCGCCAGATTGATCTTGAAAGTGCGGTCATCTCTAGGAACGTTCTGCAGCACGTTGATGGCTTCCGGCAGGTTGTTCTGCTCCCCGTACAGGCGAGCCAGATTCAACACCACGTCTTCTGAATTCGGGTCGATGCGCCGCGCTTCCTCAAACTGCGCTTTTGCGTCCTTGATGTCGTGCTTCAGGGTGAATAGCTGCCCCAGGAGCAGTCGATCTTCCACCTGATTCGGTTCGATCTGAACGATCTTTTGAAATTCTTGAATGGCGAGATCGAGCATCGGGCCCGGTTGCTGGCCATTTTCAGTGTCACCCAGCGATCGCAAGTAGACACGACCCAGCAGCTTGTGGGCCTGCAGATTATCCGGGTGAGTCTTCAGTACTCGTTGCGCGGTTTCAATGGCCTCGCGGATTCGCCCCAGCTTGAAATACGTATCTGACAGCGTATCCTGCAAAAACACCGAATCGGGGTCATGTGTGATGGCTAGCTTGTACTGCTCGATCGCTTGCACGGCCAACTCAGGCCGGCCATACTGTTCGGCCGATTCCTCATACAAATGGCCGAGCGCAAAATGGTAATAGGATTGGGCCCGCTTGCCGGTTTCACCTGCCGGTTGCGGAGTCAGAGGAGCATTCCCTTGCGACGGTGTTGTGGATGGGCCACCGACTCCTGTGGGCGCACTCGAGGGCGTCGTTTCAGGAGCGGAATTGCTTTGGGCGACTGCAGCCGCAGAGCATGCGATCGCCGTACACAGTACAGCGGCTTGTTGCCATCTCCACCAAGAAAGGGGATTCCCTTTGGCGACACGATCCTTCGTCATTCGAAACACTACCTCGCACCTTGTGCCGCGGTCAACACGCACGGAAATGGAGCAATTCGGCCCCTTTTACTTGATTGTACGCCGGAACGCCACGCCGAGGGTCTCGAATTCGAGGCGAAAACGATACCGCAAGGGAACTTCCCTAGTGCCGGAAATGCCTCATTCCGGTGAAAACCATCGCGGTATTCAAGCGATCCGCGGCGGCAATCACTTCTGAGTCACGCACGGAACCGCCCGGTTGAATCACTGCTGTAGCCCCCGCTCCAACCACGACTTCCAGGCCGTCGGGAAACGGGAAGAAGGCATCGGAAGCCGCCACGCAGCCGTCCAGCGGCAAAATGGCTTTCATGGCGCCAAACTTCGCTGCATCCACCCTGCTCATCTGTCCGGCGCCGATGCCGAGTGTCTGCCCGTTTCGCGCGTAGACGATTGCATTCGATTTGACGTGTTTCGCTACCCTCCAGGCAAACAGGAGCGCGTCAATCTCATTCTGTGTCGGCGGACGTTTGCTGACAATTTTCAACTCACAAGCTTCGATCCGGCCGCAGTCCGCATCCTGCATTAACATGCCGCCGGAGACGTGCTTCATCACCGGCGCGGCCGGGGCTGGCTTCACCTCCACCAGTCGCAGGTTCTTCTTGGCGGAAAGAATCTCTTTCGCCTCAGAACTGAATGCGGGTGCGACAATTGCCTCCACAAACAACTTGACGATCTTTGCCGCCGCTTCGCCGTCCACCTCACGATTGATGCCGATCACTGCGCCGAAGGCGGACACAGGATCGCAAGCCAGCGCCTTTTCATAGGCTTCCACGATTGTCGCAGCCGTGGCGACTCCGCATGGATTGGTGTGCTTGATGATGGCCACCGCCGGGTCTTTCAACTCCTGGGCAAGTTCCCAGCAGGCATCCAAGTCGACCAGGTTGTTATAGCTTAGCTCTTTGCCCTGCAACTGGTGCAGCCCGGCAATGCCCGTTCCGCTGCCATTGGCGTACAAGGCGGCGCGCTGATGCGGATTTTCGCCGTAGCGCAATGACATGGCTTTTGGATACACCACACGTAATGTGGCGGGGAGCGGTTCGTCGCACGCCTTGGGCAACACTGCCGTAGCTGTTGCGGCAGGGGGATCCGCAGGCAGAGTTTCCAGCGCGTTCGCAATCGTCATATCGTACGCTGCGGTCAGCGCAAACGCCTTCTGCGCCAGCCGCCAGCGCGTGGCGCGGCTCAGTTGACCCTGGTTCGCCTGTAACTCATCTGTCAATGAGGCGTAGTCAGCGACGGAAGTCACGACCGCGACATCCTCAAAGTTTTTTGCCGCCGACCGCACCATCGACGGTCCACCGATGTCGATGTTCTCAATCACCTCGGCGAAGTGCACACCCGGTTTGTGCAGCGTAGCTTCAAATGCATACAGATTCACCACCACCATATCGATCGGCTGAATGCCATGCTCCGCCACTGCCTTTTGATGTTCCGCGTTGGAGCGGATATGGAGGATGCCGCCATGCACCTTGGGATGCAGCGTCTTCACGCGGCCATCCAGCATCTCCGGAAATCCCGTCAACTCGGAAATATCCAATACTGTCAGACCCGCTTCGCGCAGGGTGCGGGCGGTTCCGCCTGTGGATACCAGTTCGGCGCCATATTTGGTCAAGACGCGCGCAAATTCGACGATTCCCGATTTATCTGTGACGCTGAGCAGCACCCGCCGAATTGGCTTCATAGGCCTGAATGTCCTCGATTGAATGAAATGGAAGCAACATTCAGTTTAATGCAAGCATGCCAACCGATTTTTGCACCGGCAAACCTCAGGATCACACCCAGCTCCATAGTCGTAAACGGTCATTTGTATTCTGTCTTGCTGCTCGGTAGCCTGTAAGACAGATAAAGCGTTGTTGTAAAAGCGTTATCGCTCAAACTAGGGAGTTCGATCTGATCAATCACAATGACAGAGGGGTTCGCGGGGCGGAGATCCTGCCTCCTGCGTCGCAGGAGATGGAGCGCGGTCGCGGCGCTGACCCGGACGAGCGCTCCGATTACGACCTGCGATCGGGGTACTACACGCAGGCACCAGCGCCTTCGCAGACCCGCTCGCGGATTTTGACGGGATGGGCGTATGCTCCGGCGACCTACATCCTGATCGGCATCAGTTGCGCCGTATATCTGGCGATGGTTGTGAGCGGAGTTTCCTGGTGGGACCCGACTGCGGAGCAAATTCTGCACTGGGGTGCGAATCGCGGCGTCAATGAAATTTTCTATGGACAGTGGTGGCGACTGGTAACGGCCACCTTCGTTCACGTCGGCATTATCCACATTGGCACCAACATGTGGTGTCTGTGGAATCTGGGACTGTTAGGTGAGCCATTGCTGGGACCGGTC
>JAJZCA010000130.1 GCA_021798735.1 Acidobacteriota bacterium
CTGCGCGAACATATTGTGGAAGGCCGGAAAATCGATGAGCAAAGAGACGGGCATTGAATGGACGGACACGACATGGAACCCGATTCGGGGGTGTTCGCGGGTGAGCGACGGTTGCCGCAATTGCTACGCCGAGCGCATGGCCCATCGCTTCTCTGGCCCGGGGCAGCCGTATGAGGGGCTGACCCAGCTCGTGAACGGCCATCCCGTGTGGACCGGAAAGGTTGAGTTGGTCGAGAAGCATCTGCTCGATCCGCTGCGCTGGGAGCCGATCCGGACGCAGACCGAGGCGGAGGAAATGGCCGGTATCTACGGGACGCGCCCGCGACGCATCTTCGTGAATAGCATGAGCGACCTGTTTCATCCCAACGTGCCGGCTGCGTGGATTGATCGCATCTTCGCGGTGATGGCGCTCTGCCCCTATCACATCTTTCAGATCCTCACCAAGCGTCCGGAAAGGATGCTGGCGTATTTGAGGGACGCGGAGAATCGCGTTCTCGCCATCCAGGAACAGATCACCGAGCTTATGCTCGGCGAAATCGGGGACGCAGCGTACAAGCGAGTAATGTCGAGGATGCGCCAGGGATGGGGCGGCTTACCGCTGAGGCACTTGCACCTGGGCGTGAGCGTGGAGGATCAGGCGACAGCGAATGAGCGCCTTCCCCTATTGTTGCAGACACCAGCCGCACTCCGGTTCATCAGCGCGGAGCCGTTGCTGGGGGCGATTGATCTGCGCCTGGATGCGGGAGTAGTTTCCCGCGTGGACGCGCTGAATCGCTACAACGGCCTCGACTGGGTGATCTGCGGCGGGGAAAGCGGGCCTGGAGCGCGACCGATGCATCCGGACTGGGCGCGCGGATTGCGCGATCAGTGCGTCACCGCCGGTGTCCCGTTCTTCTTTAAGCAATGGGGTGAATGGCTTGGGCATGGGCAAGACGGCCCTCTGCGGGAGGACGGCCGGCAGCCCATCAATTGCTCGAATGAGCCAATTCGTGTCGGCAAGAAAGCTGCTGGCTCGCTGCTCGACGGGCGCGAATGGAAGGAGTTTCCGCGATGCAAAAAGTGACCACGCGACTAGGGGAGTCGTCGGCGGCGGCGTGCCGGCGCAAGAAGTGGAAGGTCGGTGACCGCCTGGTTGGGGATGAAGGTTACGGGCCGGACGTCATCGAGCTGACCGCAATCGGCGAGCGCCTCGTGATCGCCAAGTCCATCTCGCGGAGGGGGTGCCCGGTGGAAGACTGGGATCGCGGCGAGCACTCCTGGACGCTTTCCTATCGGGATTGGAAGAAGGTGCGGCGTGGGTGAGAAAAAGAAGACGTGGGACTTGACCGCGACATCGTCCATGTCCGCGGCGGCGGAATGGCTGCGCAAGCGCGGCGACGCCATCGTTGTGTTGGTGATTCGGGCGCAGGATGTGGCCTTTTCGGTCGACCCGCTGTGCTCGCCGCGGGATGCTGCGGAGTTGGTGAAGCAAGAGTTGCCGCAACTGCGCGATCAATTATTGCTGGAGCGCCTGAAGCGGGCGAAAGGGAAATCTTGATCTATCTGGCGACGCCGTACACGCATGACGATGCGGCCGTCGAGCGGCAACGCTACCAGCGGGCGTGCGAGCTGGCCGCGCACTTGACGGTGGGCGGCCACGTTGTGTTCTCGCCCATTGTGCATGGCCATGCGATGCGGGTGGCAACGTGGCTGCAGCTCGACCGGGCGCACTGGATGGAGATTGACTTCGAGTTTTTGCGGCGCAGCGATGCGCTTGTCATTGCCAAGATGCCGGGGTGGGAGACATCCCTCGGCGTGCAGGACGAGATTGCCTATGCATCTACGCATGGCATCCCAATTTACTTTTGGACGATTGACTGAACCTTTATCCGACAAACTTTTTGCTGGAGTGCTGCTTTGTGAACCAACCTGCGGTAAAACTACGCGACAAACGAAAACCTGGTCATTGCTGGCAAGACAATGAGCTGTACGACTGCTTCCAGCCTGTGATTGGCGCGCTGGCTGTGGGTGTGTACGTGCGCCTGACGCGCGAGTGTGTGGGCACAACCGTCAAAGGGGTGAGCCTGCGCGACCTGGCGGCGATGTGCGGGTTGAGCAAGAGCGCGGTGCAGCGTGCCTTTGCCGTGATGGAGACGGTGGGCATTGTGGTGGCGACGCGGAGCAGCGCGCATCGGTCGCCCGAGTACGAGTTGGCGGACCTGAAAGAACTCGCTGTGGGATATGATGCGGAATTTGACCCGCTGCGCTACTCGTATATTTTGAAGCCGGACATGCTGGCGAAGTTGCGGGCGAAAGTTGCGGAGCTGGAACGCCGTCTGCAGGGTCCCCGTGTCCCTCAGAGGGACACCGAGGCACGTGTGGGGACGGTTGCCGGTGTCCCTCAAAACGCAGTTGGTGTCCCTCAGGACGCAATCGGTGTCCCTCAAACGGGGAAAAATTGCGAGGGCAACAGATTATACAAGAATACAAGAATACAAAAAGACACTACCCCCCTACCCCCCTCAAAAAACGAGGGGGGGTTGGAAAAAGAAATGGAGGCTGCGGATGCCGGTGACCGGTACGACGAAAGTGCTGACGGGAGCGATGGGGACCGAGACCGACTCGGAAGTGAACCTGGCGCTGACGCGCAAAGAGGCCGAGGACCTGTTGCGGTTGCTGCAGCGGGAGCGACGCGGCGCTTGCCCGGCGAGCAGCGGGGAAGTGGTCTGGACGCACCTGTTTCGGCGGTTGGAAGCGGCGTTGGTGAGCTAGCCGCGGCCGAGCGGGTGATGCAGGCATGTGGCTGGGTCAACCGGCGTTTGCGGCCGATGATTGCCGAGGCGATTGTGCTGGCGATGGCGCGTGGCGATCCGGCCGCGCAGACCGAGCGGCGCATGGTCGCGATGTGGCAGGACCTGCAGCGGGCCAATTGCGACGGGCTTTTGCGCTACGGGATCTCGCCAAGGAAATTTATTGCGGAGGCGCATTGGCGAACGGACGCGATGTGGCCCTACGACCGGGAAGGCTTGAGAAACGCGCAGCAGGCTGCGCTGGGCAGCAGGAGGACAGGATGAAACCACGGAAGCCGATTGCGGTGCTGGGCGCGACGGAGAACGAGGCGTCGCTGCTGGCGTTGGTGCTGGACGTGCGGGGGTACTGCGTGGTGATTTGCAGCGGCGAGGATGCGGCCATGCGGATCGAGACGCCAGCGGCGTTTTTGTTGGTTGGCTATAGCTCCGGGGAGCGCCTGCGGGTGGAATCGCGGCTGTGGCTGCAGCATCGGAAATGGGCGCACGCGGCTGTGTCGCACAGGCCGGAAAAGACCGACGATGCGGCAGCATGGATGGCAGACGTGATGGACGCTCTAACGGCTGCGCTGCGCAAGCCGCGAGCGGACGCCGAATATCGCACGGCGAAGGAATCGGCAGCGGGCGCGGCGCGGCGCACGACGCGGAATCGGAGGTATGTGGCATGAACGACGACTTTCCAGAGATGCCGACGCGGCGTTGTCCGGATTGCAAGCGCGAGAAAAAGCTGATGTTTTTCTCGTCGCCTGGCGCGACCTACTGCCGGGAATGCGCCCGCGCGCGCAACCGTGCGCACCTGATGCGCAACCCGGTGCCAGCGGATGCGGCGTTTAATATCGATGCGCCGATCCGGAGGGAGCAAACCCGATGAAGATCACGAAAAAACGCGGCAAGCGCGGTGCGGAACGCAAGGTGCTGAACACGCGAATCTCACTGCACGCGTATTTACGGCTGTGCGAAATTGCCGGGGAGGGCAGCCTGGCGCAGGCGCTGAACGATCTAATTCTGCGTACGCAAGAAAAATCTTCGGAGTTAACGCTACCAACTTCGCACGATTGAATTTTGTATGCGATAGTGAGTGCAGCAAACCATCGACCGTCTGCGTTTCACGCCGCGACGCCTGTTCGGGTCCTTTCTCCGCGATAGGGGAACAGAAACAACAGCAGACAGGGCTTTCCCAAAAAAACGAAGCGAACGAGAGACCACGACCATGCGGAATACTCGACTGCGTGAAGCTGTGCCGCTGTGCGACTGCAATGGAAACTTTTTGCAGATGATTAGCCATGCGCGGGGCGCGGAAAAAGTGACGGACGGGACGGCGACGGCGGTGCGCAGCCTGAGCTGTGGCCGCAGTCGCATTGTGCGTTATGTGGAGACCGACGGCGCAACGGCGAGCCGCTCGCGTGCCAGCGCGACGATGCTGGACGCGCGGGACGCGATGGCGATTGCCGGGTGTTACGGGCGCAGCCGCACGGCGCGATTGCCGGAGGTCGACACCCGTGGGCGCGATTCGAAACATGCGCGAGAGCTGGCAGCCGACGCCAAGATGCCGCCGGAAGATGCCGTCGAGAGGCGGCAAAACAAGTTTGCGATGTGGCAGCGGGTGCCGCTGTGGAATGCGCGACACGTCGCGTGGGGGTAAGTGTGGCGCCGTGGGGAAATCGAGAAGGGCTCGGATATCACTCCCTGGCATTTGAGGCCAGGTCCTCCCAGGAGCTGCAAGGGGTGCGCGTCGAAGCGAAGATCTGCGAGCTGTGCGGGGTGGGATTTTTCCGGCAACATGCGGAGCGCGAGTGCAAGCGCTGCGCGGCCAAGCTGGCGCAGCCGCCAGCGCCGATTCCGCCGATTACGGCGGCGGATCGGGAGCGCACAAGCAAAGGGCTGCACTATCCGAAGATGCGGGCCGCAGCGTATGAGCGGGCTCGAAAACGACGCGAAGAGCGATCCAAGCGGCAACGAGAGGGTCGGATGCGTGGGCCGAGGCTATTGGGGCCGAGAGCGATCCAGTGAACGGAGGAAGCGTGATCAACCCTGAAGTTGGTTCGGCGCTGATCGGGGCCGGTGTGTCCACCGTCGCGATGCTGGCGAATCGTTTAGTGGTGACCGCGAAAATGCAGGCGAAGCAGGAAGAGCATTCGGAAAAATTCAAAGAAGTTGGGGTCCTCTTCGCGGGCCTGGATCAGCGGTTTGTGCCGCGCAATGAGCTCGATTCGCGGCTGACGTCGTTGGACAGAGGGCAAGAGCGCATCGAGAAGCTGCTGAATTTGGCGCTCTCGCTGGGGCGCGAGAGGAACTTCAACCGCGACGGAAGAGAGCCCTAGGATGGACGAAAAAAAAATATTTGCAAGCGGGGCGCAGAGTTCGGGCCGCGTGGCGCGGTACGATTTGGTCCCGCGCAATTTTTTACGGCGCGTGGCGGAGCGGTTTGGGCTGGGAGTGGGCAAGTATGGCGAGCGCTGCTATCGCAAGGGGTTGCGGGACCGCGAATTTATCCTGGATCGCCTGAACCATTTGCAGGAGCATATGCAGGCATATTTGGCACCGCAGAATGTGGATGAGGCACTCGACGACAACCTGGCGGCGATTGGGTGGGCGGCGGCGTTTCTGTGCGAAGTGGAAGCGGATCGGATTGGCGCGCAGGTCCTGATGAAGATACGCGCGGAACGCGGACAAAGCATGCAGGTGCAGGTAAAGCGGGGCTGAGATGGCGAATGTCCAAGCAGCGGTGGAAGCGGTGTTGCGCCAAGAGGATTCGACGCTGAGCGGACGCATCACGGAGATAGCGGGCGATGCGGGGGGCTTGACGCGATTTGGGTTTGCCAGCGCGTTTCATCCGGAATTGCGCGAGACCACGTTTTACACGACGATGACGAATGCCGACGCGCTGCAGCTTGCGACGGAAAAGATGACGAGGGAGTACGCGGAGCCGTTGTGGATTGGCGCGATTGGGGATCAGGCGCTGGCGACGAAGGTACTGAGCTACGGGGTGAACGAGTGTCCGCAACGCGCGATTGAGGCATTGCAGAACGCGGTGATTGTGATCCATCCTGGACTTCGGCTGAAGGTGGATGGCGTGATGGGACCGCAGACGATGGAAGCGGTGAATCGCTGCATGGCTGGAAGTCTGCTGAATGCGTTCCGGCTGCATATGATTGAGCGCTACGTGGTGTACGCGAAAGACAACGTGCTGCGCGGGCTGATTGATCGGGCGCTGGCGTGAGCGAGGTTTTGCGGATGGCGCGGCTGATGGCCTGGGGCTACGGCGCGTTGGTGGCGAAGAAGGCGCGAGGCGAAAAGTGATGGACGCAGCTACGGTCTTTGGGTTTTGCATGGGCGTGGTTGCGCGAACGGTGACAGGCGCAGTACTGCGGCGCATCGGGTGGGTGTGCGTGGGCATCGTTGGGCTGTTTGCGCTGGATTTGATGCGGGGAAACGGACCGAGGCATCCATGATCGAGACCTTGAATAAAGCGAGCTCGCAGATTTGGTCCGCATTTTTGATTTTGTGCGGGCTGGCAGCGTTTGGGATTGCCTGCGTGTGCCATCCGGCAGACGTGCGCTCGGCCTTGATGTCGAGCGGGACGGGCATGATTGGCGGCGGTATCGCCATGTTTCAGCATCAGCAGAAAGACCAGGAGAAGCAACCATGAAGACGATTGTTGCAGGGATTTTTGCGTTGGCACTGTTGAC
Source organism: Acidobacteriota bacterium (assembly GCA_021798735.1). Taxonomy (GTDB): domain Bacteria; phylum Acidobacteriota; class Terriglobia; order Terriglobales; family Acidobacteriaceae; genus JAKAAZ01. Next base: position 6,476 of record JAJZCA010000130.1, read on the forward strand.
GGGATGCAAGGGCGTCCGCACGGGCACAGCGAGCGCGCCGACCTTGACGTTTGCGCAGGCCACGAATGCCAGCTTGCAGGCGGCGCACAAGTTTGGAATGGACATTGCTGCCAGCGTAGCCGACGGCAAGTTGGTACTGACGGCCGGCCAGAAGCGGGCGTTCGATGCATTTGCGGGCAGCTTGAATGCGACGGACGCGATCTTTGTGGCCTACAGCGGCGGCACGGCCACGCAGGCGCAAGTTTCGACGGCTTTGGCGAAGACAACCGCACTGCAGGCGACGGCGCAATCGACGTTAGCGCAAGGGGGCAAGTGATGGGAGCAACCACAGTAACTCCGGCGGTTCCGAGCTGGCTGTCGTTGGTACAGCTATTTACCAACGTGACCTTGACCGGCTTGACGGCCGCAGGCGTTGTGCCACCGGGCATGACGGTGCTGGCGAGTGGGATTGAGAATGCGCTGATGCCGTTGCTGCAAAGCATTGGCAGCGGACAGACCAAGACGCAGGACACGCTGGCGGCGTTTGGTGCCATGGTTGGGATTCTGCAGGCGACCAGCAAGCAGACAGGCTTGAGCGCACAGGCGATCAGCAATATTCAGGCGCTGGAAACAGCGGTTGCCGATGCGATTGCCGCGTTTATGGCCGGCGAAACCGGAACGCCTGACCTGGCGACGCTGGCGCAGCCGGTGCCGACGGTTTAGGCGATGCAAGATGACCTGATCGTCATCCTCTCTGACTTGCTGAATTTGTGCGACGCCGGACTGAACGCGACCGAGCAAGTGCTGATGCTGGGCACCGATGGATTGTCGCAGGCCGAGAAAGACAAACGCATGACGGCGCTGAACAGCATCGGGATTGCCCAGCAGGGTTGCAAAATTACGCTGGCGCGTATTGAGGCGCTGACGAGGGTTGCGCAGACGCGGAAAGGTTGACAACCGCGCCAGCAAAGCCATTGACACAAAACAACGCGAGCAGTAACCAAGCGGACGGCGATTCTCGAAACTGAGACGCCGTCCGTGTTATTTGAGGGTGCAACGTGGCGGCTCATATTGATTCGATTGCAAGCTCGGGGATTGCGCGGGTGACGAAGGCGGATTTCTACGAGCAGTTGCGTTGGGGCGACCTGCTGTTTTGTTCTGGGCGTGCGCCGGTGAGTCGCGCGATTGAGGATTTTACCCATTCGCCGTTTAGCCATGTGCTGTTTTGCTGGCTGCCGGCGCATGCGGGGCAATGGCTGACGCTGGAGGCGACGCTGGCGCGTGGGGTACACGTCGGCAAGCTGCGCGATTATGTGGATGCGTACGACGGCGATCTGGCGCTGGCGCGACGGCCCGCGGTGGGCGACATGCAGAAGTTCGACGAACTGAATGCAGGGTTCGATGTACTGGAAGACGGCTACGATTGGGAGCAGGAAGTGACCATGGTTGGGCACAAGCTGCTGAAGCTGTTGCCGGTGGCGCATCCGAAAGGCGAGTACTACTGCTCGGGGTTGATGTACGTGATGAGTTTGGCGAGTCGCTCGCCGCTGCAGTTTCCGGGGCCGGAGCTGCCGACGCCGGAGCAGAACTGGACAGATCCAAGCGTGGTACCGGTGTGCGCGCTGATGCGCGACGCTGCGTAGAGCGGGAGAGCGATGCCGGTAGCAGCCAAGCAGATGTGTCGCACTCCAGGATGCGGAGCGATTGTGGACAGCGGCTACTGCGAGCGTTGTCGCGCAGATGGGGCGACGCCGACGCCGGCGCGATTGAGCGCGGCCAAGCGAGGCTACGGCGCGCGGTGGCAGAAGACATCGCGGGCGTATCTGGCGGCCCATCCGCTGTGCGTGGATCCGTATCGGGCGCACCGGGGACGTGCGGTTGCGGCAACGTTGACGGACCATATCGTGCCGCATCGCGGAGATATGCGGTTGTTTTGGGATAGCGATAACTGGCAGCCGTTGTGTGCGTCGTGCCACGGACGCAAGACGGCAGAGGAGGATGGCGGATTCGGGCGAACGTACACGAAGCGCGTGACGCTGGTGTTTGGCGCTCCGGGATCTGGGAAGACAACCTATGTGCGGGCGCACATGAGTCCTGGCGATTTGGTGTGGGACTTGGATGCGGTGTTGGCAGCGGTGACGGGCAAGCGCTTGCATGAGCGCACCGAAGGCGCGCTGCGGTATGTTCTGGCCATGCGGGACGCGTTCTATCGCGCAGCGGCGTTGCCAGGGTATCCGGAGCGGGTGTGGATCATCGACTCGACGCCTGATTTGAATCGGCGCGAAGAGCTGCGACGCGAGATGGATGCGGATGTAGTGGTGATGGATACGGCCCAAGATGTTTGCAATCAGCATTTAGCGTATCGCTTTTAAGGCGATTACGGCCGACGGTTGTAGCTCCGAATCGAACAGGTAGGGTGGGGTAAATCTCTGGATTGGCGTCAGCATAGACCGTTCCGAAGAAAGACGCGTGCGTCCACAAAACTGGCAATTTGGTCTGAATGGGAAATGCGTAGGGGTTGGTACCTCTTACGCGACATGCGTTTGCCGCGCTTTGGAGGCGCGTAGGCGCGAACGCGGCCATGCTGGCAGTGGAAATGAGGTCGGAATGGGTCGTCCGAGAAAGCCTACAAATTTGCTGAAAATTTCGGGGGCGTTTGGGAAGAACCCGAAGCGGGAAGCTGAGCGCCTTCTGAATGAGCCGGTCCCAGAAGGAGGGATTGGAGATCCCCCGAGGGAATTCCTTCGGCCCGAATCGGAGATGGCGAACTGCTATCTGGAGCTATGGAACGAGACGATCAGTTGGTATCCCTCCGACTGGCTGACGCGGATGGATCGCGGTGCGATTTATTCGATCGTGAAGTTGCGGTACAAAGAGCAGCGCGGGGTGCTGAAGGGCGGCGAACTTTCGTCCCTGCTTTCGCTTTATTCGCAGATGTGTCTGACGCAGGCGAGCCGGTCGAAGGGAGCCGGGAAAGCGAAACCCGAGGAAGACGACTTCGAGGGGTTCGTGCAGAAGAAGCGGCAGAAGATCGG
>JAJZCA010000131.1 GCA_021798735.1 Acidobacteriota bacterium
ACGGCGGCCAGCTTGAACTCCCTGGTGAACTGCCTGCGTGACACTCCCATGACTCAATTCTCCATTCATTGGATTTTGAGCCTTAACCGTTTGTGTCAAAAATGGGGACAAGTCCACGGCATGTGTGCCATGTGACCTCTTTCAGTTTGGATTCGGCGATGACATCTTCAAACCAGGTGCGCGGGGTTTTTATCCTGACTGGTTTTTTCTGTGCGTCTTTCCGTGAAGTCAGAAACACATACGCAGTCCCCTTCGGGGCAGCAGCCTTCAGCCGCTCAAATGTGGCGAGAGCAGTGGAGTTGAGCGGGATATGACGGTCACGACCGCTCTTGGTCCTATCGAGGTGAATCATCTTCAGCGTGAAGTCGACCTGGGACCATTCAAGGGTGAACTGCTCCGATAGGCACATGCCTGTATGCAATGCGATCCGGAAGGAATCAAGATGATGCGGGAAGTTACCTTTTCGTTCCGAAGGGCTTCGCGATAGATCATCGAAAACAATGAGCGCAGTCGGTTCTGCGTCGCTGGCGCTTTCGCATTGGCGGTGATGTACTCGTCGATCTCCGCGGGCTTGATGGAGTCCGCTACCCTGACGCTGAATGCCTTGACGATCCGCGGGATGCGCAGGTCGTCATTCTTCCAATCGCGCTTGTGTTGCTTCGACCACTCAAGTCCGGCGGCGGCGATTTCTGCAAACGTGGTCGACTTGGTCCGCATGTTGGTCGGCCGTTTGATACCGGCACGGATGTCTGCCTTGCGAGTGTGGTACAGATCGCATCTGACTTCCGGCCAACCTTCTCACGATGCAGCTTTCCCTCGGATTGGTAGCAGACCCACCATACTCCATGCGGGTTTTGGCTGGGCGTTTTTCTGTCAGCTACGACTATGCGAAGAAGATCAGCGCACAACGTCTTCGCAGTGGCAAGTCCGAGCGCGTGGAGCAAAGACGCTGGGGACGCATCAGCCGGGTAACCCCGGCGGTGGAGGCCGAGTTGCTGCGTCTGTTGCGATAACAACCGGATCGCGTGCTGGCCGAACTGCAGCTCGATCCGGCGATCTCGCCGGGCATCGTGCTGAGCCGGGCGCATCTCTGGCGGGTACTGAAGCGGCTGGGTCTGCGACTCAAAAAATGTATGGTCCGCCGCCTGACTGCAAGAGCAAATGAAGCAGAGTATACCTATGAGAGAAATGCTCTAGCGGGAAAACATCGTCATAACGGGACTTGCGGACAGCGCGCGTAAAATAAACCGGACACCAGTGAATCGGTCTATATGCGAAAACTTGTTTTTAGCTGTTGTATATTTTTTTTCTTTGCGACGTCTTTAGGCTTGGCCGCCAGCGCCAAACCTTACCAAGGGAAAACACTGGTCATTGTCACCAGCCATGCAGATGACTTCTCTATCTTTGCCGGTGGTAGCATTGCTACACTCATCAGTCAGGGATACACCGCCTACCTCGTACGGGTCACAGATGATGAAAAGGATGGCTTGATCGATCCTCCGCACGTTGCGGCAATTAATGACCAACAGGTGCAGACGGCGGCGAAAACGCTTGGAATCCGTGCGATCTATTCCCTTAACTTCAAAAACGATGAGCTCGAACGGGTTTCGGAGACATTGATCCGTGATCGCATCCTGTTTTATCTTCGAAAGCTGCACGCGGACAGTATTTTTACATTTGATCCGTATGCCCGTTACGGAGAAGAAAATCCCGACCATCTGACTGTCGCGCGGGCCGCGGAGGATGCAGCCCGAAATGCGTGGAATCCGCAATATGCGCCTCTACAACTGCAGAATGGCGTGCATCCGCAGGTGATCCAGGATGGCTACTATTGGACGCGTGGGCCTATAGCAGTGAATAAAGTGTTCAACACAGCACAAACAGAGGAAATTAAACTTGCCGCTCTTCGGCAACAGCCGAACATGGTTCGCCCGGCAGGCTTGGTAGATATCATTCATCATGCGGACCAGTCGACTGGAGCAATTTACGGATACCCCACAGCAGAAGTCTGCCATCATATCTGGTACCACGGTAAACCTGCTAATCAATTGCCTGCTTTGGTCGTTACGCCCTCTAACACCGTGAGGAGCCAAGCTTCGAGCGATCGCAGCCAGGGAGCGTCGAGATGAAGTCTAAATCCTTGATTGCAGCCAGCGCAGCGCTGTGGATGGCATTCTGTTTCTTGTGCAGTCCCGCGTTTTCCGTCACCCAATCATCCTTTAAGGGCAAGGTGGTGGTCGTGGTATCTCCGCACGGAACAGATTACCTTGAGGGTGCGGGCGCGATCATCGCCACGATGATTCAAGATGGCGCGACTGTCTATCTGGTCCGGGTAAGCAATGATGAAAAGCACGGCTATTTGCTTCCTGTAAATCAAGTCCGCGTGCAGAGCTATGACGAAGGAAATCGAGCCGCAGCAATCATGGGCTTTAAGCAGGTCATCGACTTAAACCTAAAGGATGGCGAAGTCACAGACGTTCCGGAACCCGAACTACGCGAACGCCTGGCGGCGATCTACCGGAAGCTCGCACCGACGACGTTAGTGACGGCAGACCCTTGGGCGCTCTATGATCCCGATCTGGATGATCAGCGAGTTGCGCGAGCAGCAGTGGATGCATGCTGGAATGCAAGTAGCCGCACCTTCTATCCGGAACTACCGGTAATTGAAGGTCCAACCCATTTTCAAAACATCTACGATAGGTATTTCTGGACAACTAATGGGGGAATTCATCCTGAAAACGAATATTTCAATGTGACAGAAACACTTCCGAAGGAGTTGCAGGCACTAGAGACCATGCAGACTGCAATGAGCGCGGAAATGTCGCTTGCACAAGCGCGCCGTTCTGGCGAAACTTCGCTATCGAACCAACCAGCAAACACCGCTGCAATTCACGCGTATGTAGAACAGAGATACGGCCGCGCCGCAAGCAAATTAGGGCGGCGGCATGCAGCGGAATACGCCCAGGCCATCTATCACTATGCAGGCAGCGCCGGCACAGAACAATTCATTCGCACACTGGCTTATGAGAAGAAGAATCCCCCGCCTTCTATAGCACTACCCAAGCTCATGCGTGTTGAGAAAGGAGATGGCAGGGTGGTATTGATTCTGGCGCCGGATTTTCCCTCACTGATCCAAAACGCGGGCGGGACCGCAGTGCAGCTTCATCAAGCGGGATTCGTTGTGGATGCGGTAATCCTTACCAATCAAGGGAAAGATGGAAATGCTGGTTCCACTGCCGCAGCCGTTTTAGCCAACCAGACGGAGGACAAGAATGCAGCCGCGATCCTTGGCATCCGGCGCGTTTTACATCTGAGCTTTGAGCAAGGCCAGATTGCAGATATACCCGCCACAGTTGTCCGGGAGCAATTGCTTTGGATTTTGCGGTCAGAAAATCCGGAAACCGTAATCCTTCCTGACCCGTGGATTCGCTATATAAATTGGGAGGAGGTGCTTTTGGGGCGGATTGCCGCGGATGCCATCTTTCACATGACGAATGCGGCCACGGGACAGGAGCAGCAAGAGGTCACAACGACCGTGCGGCCCGTAACAAAAATTCTGTATTGGGAGAATAACGCGGAAAACTCCGGAAATACCGCGGCGAACGCCGCAGTCGATGTCACATCCTCTGAATCTCAAAAAAAGCAGTCACTCTCTGCGCTGCACGCTTGGCTGGGTCTCCAGGCCTTACTTCCGCAAAAGGCATCTTTGTCGCGGGATACCCATTTCTCTGGTGTGCCAGACGATTTCACTGCAGAAGATAAAGCTGAGGGAAAAAGAGTAGCGGTTCCGTATGCAGAAGTGTTCCATCAGGTCGAACCCTAAACCGGTTTCGCTGAAAGTATATGCCCATATCAGCGGCGCTCACTCAAAAGAGTAGCCGCACAATCGAAAACCATCATTATCTACAGGAGACGACGATGAAGAAAAATTACTTGAAAACAGCCAGCCGGTGGGTGCTGCCGGCCGCATTCTTGATTTTTGCTACCCTCAGCAGTGCTTCCGCACAAAACAAGGCAATCGGCTTTACAAGTGGCAATCCGTTTAGTGACGGATTTGTGGCGGGGAACACACTTTATGTTGCGGGACAGCAAGGTCCTGATTCACATGGCGACGTGACAAGTACCGACATCACAACGCAAACCACCAATGCAATCGCGGCAGTGAAAAAGGTGGTGGAAGAGGCTGGCTTCAAAATGACGGACCTGGTTTCGGTAACCGTTTATGTCACAGACGTAAACGATGTCGGAAAAATGAATGAAGTCTATAAAAAGCTCATGCCAGATCCAAAACCGGCGCGCGCCACCGTGCAGGTTGCAGGCTTAATTGGCGGGGCGAAGATTGAAATTTCTGCCATTGCGGTGAAGCAGTAGCTCGAAGCTCCGCTGCGGAGCGGGACAGGAATCTGCCCGCTCCGTCGTTCAACGTTCAGGCCCGCTCCGCGTAACCTGGCCAAAGAAGCGCAGCAGGTTGCCCCCCCAGAACTTGTCGATGCGCTCTTCTGAGTAGCCGCGGCGCAACATGGCATCGGTGATCAGGGGAAGATCGCGCACGTCGCGCATGCCGCGGGCCAAGGTTGGACCGCCGTCGAAGTCGGACCCGAAGGCCACATGGTCCTCTCCTACCATCTGGACGGCTTTGTCCACCACCGCCACCCAATCGTCAACCGACATCATGACGGAGTCCGGCACCTTTGCGCCCGGCATCGGGAATTGCGGCGCCACCAGATTGTCAATCTCATAGATCGTCTTGCCCTTGACCTCCTCGGGAATGTTGGCCGTGTTCCAGAACGTTTTGTGCCGGTGCGCAGTGATGTACGCGTACTCTTTGGGATAGTTGAACTCGCTGCCGATCTGGAAGCCGATGATGCCGCCCTTGGCCGCCATCTTTTTCAGCAGCCAGTCCGGCATGTTTCTGGGGATGTCGTTGACGCTGCGCAGGCCCTGATGCGTGGCGATGATGGGACCATCGCTGACATCGATCGCCTGGGAAGTCGTTTCGTCGGAAGAATGCGACACGTTGATCACCATGCCCAGTCGATTCATTTCGCGGATGACATCGCGGCCATGGGCGGTAAGCCCACCCCATTTTGGCGGCGAGCAGCAGGAGTCGGCGTAATTCTGGTCCCAGTTGTGTGCCGAAAGCTGTGCGGAGCGCACTCCCAGCCGGTAGAGATCCCGCAGGATCCCAAGATCCCCATCCAGATCGTAGCTGCCCTCAATATCGAGCACCGCTGCCATCTTGCCCCGGGCACGGATGCGGTTGATGTCGTCGGCGTTCAGCGCCAACTCCACCTGATCGCGGTTCATCTGCAGCTGTTGCAGCGCTTGATCGATGCGGCGAAATGCCTGCTTGGTCTCGAATCGTCCGGGATAATACTCCTCGGGAATGAATACCGAGAGGAAGAATGCGCCTACGCCGCCTTCCTTCGCGCGCGGCAAATCCCATTGACCCTCGGTCGTGCGGGTACCCATGCTGCCGCCATGGTAGAACTCGCGGTCTAACGCATGCACATGCGCGTCGAACACAAACGCGCGTCTTTGGATCTCCCATGCACGTGCAGAGATATGGGGAGCGGGCTGATCAGTGCTGGAGCCCTGCAACAGGGACTCGGCCCAGAGAGCGGGGCGCAGCGCAGCGGGTGCCAGCGCGGAATAGCCAAGGAATTGCCGGCGAGTCAGCATCCGCTCCTCCAAAATCGACGGACAGCGCGACCCTGTCCATCTGCAGATGATGATAGCAGCCGTTTCAGGGGCATCCACCTGACAAGGCAATCCAGAATAGGCTGCCCGTGCAGTATGTAGGAGCATTTTCCAGCTCGCCTTGCTACACTGGCTTGCGAAACATCAACCCAGGGAAGGAGCAGCGGATATGGAAAAGCAGTCGAGGAGAGGGCTCCTCAGGAACGCGGCGAAGGCTGCGATGGTTGCCATGAGCGGGGTGATGATTCAAGAAAAAGCATCGGCTCTCCCGGAAATAGCTGCCTCGAAACCCTCCGGACATATGGAGAAGAGACTCCCCGCAGGGATAACGCCGCCCTCGCCACCCGTACCAATTTCGAACGTGGTGGCCTTCGGCAACCTGCTCTTCTTTTCCAGTGTAGGCGACCATGCGCCAGGCACGATTGAGGAGCACACGAAGTTCGCAATTGACGAGCTTGAGAAGAACCTGATTGCCGCAGGGTCCTCGCTGCAGAAGGTACTGAAGGTGAGCGTTTTCCTCAAGAACATTGACGACTATGAAAGAATGAATGTCGTCTATAAGGCACGCAACTGGGGCCCTATTCCGCCGGCGCGCACCGTGATCTCTCCCGCCGGCATTCCCTACAATCCGCTGTTCGAAATCGACTGCATCGCCTACATCTAAAGTAAAGGTTGGATATGGCTCAAAATCTGACATCTGCCAAACGTCCCCAGCTCGCCGCCGTAGTGACTGCCTATAGGAAGCTTCTGCACCCGCAACATGTGGTAGACCGGTTCCTGGATGGCTACGGATGGGGCGGGACCTATCATCATCCGCAGATGGATGTGGTCGCGCTGTATGTCGACCAGAAGGGTGAGGGCGATGTATTCGAGGATCGGTTGGATCGACATCCCTCGTTGAAGCTCTACCCCACCATCGCGGAGGCAGTTACCCGCGGCACCAGCAAATTGGCGGTGGATGGAGTGGTCGTCGTCGGCGAGCACGGCGAGTATCCACTCAGCCCGACGGGGATACCGATGCATCCTCATTTTGAATTCTTCGAGCAGATCGTCAAAGTGTTCCGCGACAGCGGCCGATCAGTCCCTTACTTCAACGATAAAGAGCTTTCGTGGAAGTGGGACTGGTGCAAGCAAATGGTCGACACATCTCATGAACTGGGCTTTCCGCTTCAGGGAGGGTCAAGCCTGGCCGTCACCTGGAGAGTCCCGTCGGTGGAGATGCCGCTGGGCACATCCATCCGCGAGGCCATCTCGATCGGTTACGGTGGCATTGCCAGCTATGATTTCCATGCACTGGAAACGATCCAGTGCATGGTGGAGCGGCGCAAGGGTGGCGAAACCGGTGTCGAGTGGCTGCAAACCTATCGCGGCGACAGCTTCTGGAAGGCGCATCGGGAGGGGCTGTGGTCGCAGGCCTTGTTCAAGGCGGCGTTGAGCCGCAGCGATACCTTGAAGCCTGGGAGTTCCACTTTTACCGACGTATTTCCAACCGTGGAACAGTTGCAGGCAATGGTTCCCGATCCGATTGCCTATCGCTATCAGTATCGCGATGGGTTGGTCTGCACGATGCTGCTTCTGAACGGGCTGGTGCGTGACTTCACCTTCGCTGCAACGATCAAGGGCCAGTCGAAGCCATTTTCTACTCAAATGTATCTGCCCATGCCCGATGGACGCACTACATTGGCGAGCTTCTTTTCTCCGCTGGTGTACAACGCGGAGTTGATGTTCCTGACCGGCAAGGCGCAGTATCCGATCGAACGGACACTGCTGACCAGTGGCCTGCTGATCGCCGGAGTCGAGAGCTATAACAAAGGGCTGCAGCGCATAGAGACGCCGAACCTGGCGGCCGTACACTACCAACCCAACCCTGAGTCCACCTTCTGGAGAAGCTAATGCTGACCCGCCGCCGTTTTGTAGGCTATTCCGCGCTGTCTTCCGCTATGTTGGCATTTCCCTCGTGGCTGCGTTCCGGTTTCGCCCAGACACCCACCGGATCCGCCCAGCGTCCGCTGCGCCTGGCGATCCTCGGCAGTGTCTATCATCTCGGATCGAATCTGCAGACCATTGGAGACCGCTTTCTGGTTGGCTATCCGCACGAGGGCGACTGGCACATACCAAATGTGCAGGTGGTTTCCGTGTACGTGGACCAGCGAGTGCGGATGGCCAACGCCGCGCCCACGGAATTCCAGCGCGCGACGAGCGGCACTGACAGGAGAGGCCAGAGACTGCACACCGCGGAGCATCCGCCGATCACGCAACAACCCCAGCAAGGGCAGCCATTGCAAGGTCTGGAAGAGCCCGATCCACTGAGCGATTTGAGCGAACAGCGCTCCCAGCAGTTCGGCTTTCGACTGTGCCGCAATATTCCAGAGGCGCTGCGCTGTGGCGGCAGCCGTATCGCCGTTGACGCCGTGCTGGCAATAGCCGAACAAGGTGGAGATTATCCGTACTCCAGCAATGACATGGGACAAATCCTGTTGCCAACCTACGATTGGTTCCAGCAATGTGTCCACGTCTTCGAAGACGAGCACCACGCTGTCCCTTACTTCAATCACAAACAGCTCTCCTTCAGCTTCCCGGAAGCGCAGAACATGGTGAAAACTGCGGAGCGGCTGAAATTCCCGCTGCTGGCCGGCTCCTCCATGCCCGTTACCTGGCGCTTGCCGGACGTGGACATACCGCTGGGCGCGCCAGTGCGAGAGGCGGTGATGGTAGGCGTGGGCAGGTTTGACGGTATGGATTTCGACGCGCTCGATGCCATGCAGTGCATGCTGGAGCGACGCAAGGGCGGAGAAACGGGCGTAAAGGCGGTGCAGTTGATCGAGGGCGACGACGTCTGGGCGGCCAGGAAAGCAGGGCGCTGGTCGGAAGACCTGCTGAGTTCCGCGCTGTCCCGCAGCGACACGCCATTGGGCCTGACCGTGCTGGACGGCCGCACCCAGGACCTGGCCGCTCCCGGAGTCTTGCCACAATTAGTCAAAGATCCGGCTGCTTATTGCATCGAATACAACGATGGGACGCGCGCCACACTGCTCATGCTCAACGGTGCTATCAGAGATTTCAACATCTCAGCGCGGGTAGCGGGCCACGGCTTGGTTTCGACCCAATTCTTTATGCCGCCGTCGCCAAACCAGACCTACTCGGCTTGCCTGGCAACGAAGATCGAACAGATGTATCAGACCCGGAACGCACCCTATTCAGTACAGCGCACCCTGCTGACCACCGGCCTGCTGGAGGCGTGCCTGACTTCGAGGCATCGATTGAATCAGCGGTTGGAGACGCCGCAGTTGGCGATTAGCTATCACCCGCCCGCGGAATCACAGTACGCTCACACCTGAGGAGCGGAATTACCCTCCCAGTCTGCAATGGTGGAAGGGGAAGACGGCGCACCATCTGCTGGGAGAGTTTGCGCACCTAAAGAAGCAGTTTTAGGGGCGGCATCTGTGGGCGCGAGGATACTTCTGTTGCAGTTCCGGTAATGTGACCGACGAGATCATAGCCGAGTACATAGCGAATCGGAACGAGAATCAGGACGAAGACTTTCGAGTAGATGGTTAAGTCCATCTCCTTCTTGAAGCCCGCTGGTGCGGGATCCATCGTGCCAGCCTCTGGCCGGAATAGGGCTTACAGTCCGTTACCAGAGCCACCGCCTTCAGGCGGTGGTTTTTCACCCATCCGTTCAACCGCTTACCCGTTTTTTGCCCCAGAAGATCCGTCAGAGACTCTACTGATCCCGGCGCAGCATAGACAGG
>JAJZCA010000132.1 GCA_021798735.1 Acidobacteriota bacterium
AACCACCTCCACCAAAGCCGCGCGCACCCCCACCAAAGGAGCCGCCGCGGAATCCTCCGCCACCGAAAGAGGAACCTGTCCCATGGAAACTTCCGTGGGACCCAAAGGTAGCGCGCTGCCCAAACGAATTGCGGTTTTCGAAGGAAGCTACGTTCGAAGCGCGCATTCTATTGAAGGACTGAGCGCGCATCTGGTTCGAGGTTCCTCGTAGCCCGTTTCCACCGCGGATCTGGCTTCCACCGCGAATCTGGTTTCCACCGCGACCAGCCAGCGCTTGGTTACGCCCCATAAACCCGCTACGCAGTCCGCCCTGAAAGGTGCGGGCCGGAGCATTGTTGACTAGGGCTGCGTTTCGGATTGGAACCGTGCCGGCTGTTCTGATCGAGTGCAGCGGAGCGATTTTAGTCCCATTGAAATTGATCGTACGTGCTCGAATTGCTGAACCTCCGCGGCTAGCTATCATCCGGCTTGCAATCGCCGGTGTGCCCACGTGAATGAGAGTTCCTCCAGTTCTACCTGTGCGCAAGACGCCCCGCATACCGGTTGGCGGCACCGGCGCACGGTACCCCGGAGGACCTCCATACACATTGGCATAGCCTCCACCGTAGTATCCGCCAAAGCCGCCGTAGCCGTAGCCGCCCATACCCATTCCCATTCCCATACCCATTCCATATGCGCCCGGCATCCATCCCCAGCCGAAGCCACCGATGTAAGACCACATGCCGTAATGAAACGGCAACCAGCCCCATGGATAGCCAGAAATCCACGACATACCCATTCCCATACCCATGTCTGCCCAAGCGCCATACCCGTAGGGATCAAAGCCGGGGCCAGCTCCGTACGGCTGCCAAACGTTGCCGTAGCCGGGCATTGGATACCAGCCGCCGTAACTGTCCAGACTGCCCCAACCGGCCTCCATTATGCTGCCGCCACCCTGCTGTACACGAGCCGGTGTCTGGTTTGCCGCCTCCTTTGCGGCTTCCTGATCCCGCTGATCGTTCCAATCATCGAATCCGTTGGGAACAATCCCCTGCGCGATTGTGTAATTTGAGCCATTCGAAGGTTTGAACTGAATCGTCTGATTTTGGCGTACTTCCGCCAGGTAGCCATTGGATGCGCCATGAACCTGGACACCTCCGTCTATCACCGCCAAGTCAGGTGGCGTGGCCCCAAGATCCACGCGAAATGTGCTATTGATCGTCGGCATGACTGTGCGTTGGTCAAACGCAACTGTAAAGGAAGTTTGGGCATCACTGCGCAGCTCGTAATAGACCAGGCCTGACGGCTGTTTCAGCGTCGTATCGAGGGCCCCCGTTGCAGAAGTACCCAGCTGGGTAAGGTTCAGGGAGCTGTTTGGGGTTATGCGGGCAACGCTGCCATCTTCAAACTCAATCTCCGCCCGGCCGTCCTGACCCGTCTCAATCCGAGAACCCTGGGTGAGAGGCATGTTCATCACGGCGCTTGAAAATTGCGTCCCATTGCCTAACACGACCTGCACTGCACCTTCCACGTCGCTCAGACGAACGACGCGAACGTTGGCGGTCGGAGAGGTCTGTCCGGTTGCGACAGCGCCGGCGGGTTGGCTGGGCGCCTGTGCCGCGACAGGATGTGTTGTGGTATCAATAGTTGTCGCAAGAGCGTGGCATCTAGAGCTGAGAAATAACAAACTGACTGCCATCGTCAACAGCGTCGCTCTTGTCATACGCTTCCACGAAAGCATATGGCTGGTTCCGACTGCGATGGCTGCTGGATTCGCGGTTTTTGTTCGCATAGCGCACTCCTTACCCCACCCTATTAGACACGAGATTCTCTCTTTAGTTACTATCTTTTCACAGTCGCTTGCGCTCAATGAAAGTCGGCTCTACAGGTTTCGCGGCTGTGCTCCTTGTGCCGATTCTGTCTCAGCGTGGTGGAGGTGGCAAATGGCGACGGCCAATGCGTCGGAAGCATCGGTTGGTTCTGGCGGCTGCGCAAGACGGAGCAGCCGGGTCACCATAAACTGCACCTGTTCCTTGTCTGCTCTCCCATACCCACAGACGGCTGATTTGACCGATAACGGGGAGTACTCCGCAATAGCGACTTTGCAGGTGGCCGCGGCCAGCAGGACGACACCCCTTACCTGGCCAAGTTTCAGCGCTGTTTGTGAATTGACGGCATGAAAAACCTCTTCCACAGCAACGACGTCAGGCTTATGTTCGGCAATCAATTCCAACATGCGGCTGAAGACGATGGTCAGGCGATGCGGCAGGCTATCGCGTTTGGAAAGATGAATTGCGCCGTGCAACACGGACCGCAATTCACCCGCGCGATCAGTCTCGGCGATTCCGTAACCCGTCCATTCAGTGCCGCAATCGATTCCCAAAACCCGCATCGTGTATGTTCCCATCCACATTCTTTGTAGCTAGCGGGAAATGCCTTCCAAGGGAGAAGATGCCGTCGCATACAGTTTGCGGGGCATGCGACCCGCCAGAAATGCCTGGCGACCGGCGAGGACAGCGTGTTGCATGGCTTCTGCCATTAAAACCGGATTGTCTGCCGCAGCGATCCCAGAGTTCATCAATACCGCATCCGCCCCCAACTCCATGGCCAGGGCAGCATCGGAAGCGGTTCCAACTCCGGCGTCGACGATCAATGGAACCTCTGTAATCAGTTCGCGTAAAATACGTAGGGTGGTCGCGTTCTGGATGCCGAGACCGCTTCCGATCGGAGCGCCCAGGGGCATCACAGCTGCCGCTCCAGCGTCAATCAATCTTTTCGCAACCACAATATCATCCGAGGTATAGGGCAAAACCGTAAAGCCTTCCTTTACCAATACGCGGGTAGCTTCAACCGTCGCCAGAACATCCGGATATAACGTAGCCTGGTCTCCAATCACCTCAATCTTCACCCAGTCCGACAGGCCCACTTCCCTGCCCAGACGGGCCGCCCGGATCGCCTCTTCCGCGGTATAGCATCCAGCCGTATTTGGCAGCAGGAAATAGCGCCGGGGATCGATGAAGTCCAGCAAGCTTTCTTTACTGCGATCAAGGTTGACCCGCCGCACGGCCACAGTAACCATTTCCGCGCCGGAGGCTTCAATGGCCCGTTGCGTCTCGGCTCCGTCCTTGTATTTTCCGGTACCTACAATCAGACGCGACTGGAAGGCTTTTCCAGCAATGACAAGTGTGTCCATAAGCCTATTGTAGTGCTGAGAAGGCAGTCTATAAAGCCGCCAAGAGATAGTTCCTCTCGCAAAAAGTTTCCCTCGAAAAACCAACATTATCCGAATGTCGGCGTGCACAATGAAGGACCGTCGTACCCCGCCGATAGAAACGCGGCCTGGGGCTTTCTGGAGATGCACAACAATGCTCCCGTATGGATCGGCGAGATGGGCTCGAGCCTGGACGAGCCGCTGGATTTCGACGGAAAGATTACAGTGGCGCAGCAAGCCGCATGGGCAAAGTCGCTGATGGATTATCTGAACGGCAGAGATCCCAAGGGACCCAAATTTACTGCGACCCAGCAACCGTTTGGCACAGATTGGTGGGCCTGGAGCGACCTGAGTGGACAAACACCGGATGGCACTTTGAAGGGCGCGACTTTGCGGCCGGAACAATTGGTGATCTATTCTCAACTGCGATTCGGTAACCGCTAGCTCAACACTGTGGCAAAAAGATACAGCCGGCCGCTATACGTCAAACTGGCATGACGCGGGCGATCGGCTGTATCTAACTACTTAGCTGGCGTGATGACGATGTTCCGAAAATAGACGTGCCCTTTCTCACTTCCCTGCAGATATATTGGTCCCGGAGCAGCCTCATCGCTATTTACCGCTCCACCTGTAATCCCTGGAATTACCTTGTTATCGATAACAGTCGTGCCATTTTGAACGACCGTGACGCGACGACCTATCAGCGTGATGTCATAGGTCTGCCACTTATCTGTAGTTCTGGGTAGTTCAGGATGCGGCACCAAAAATCCATAGATACCGCCAGTGTGATGACTTGACGGCTCGCCTGCGGATTCATTTTCAATTTGTAGTTCATAACGACCGCGCAGATAGACTCCGCTATTGGCATCCGGCCCGATCTTGTACTCGAGGTGCAATTTAAAGTCCCCGAACTTGCGATCAGTTGCCAGTTCGAGCCCATGGCCCGGGCTGACCAGATTTCCGTCGACTACGGTCCAGTGGCCATCCACCGGAAAGTATCCGGCAGTAAATTCATGCCATCCATCCAGGTTTTTCCCGTTGAACAGTTTGATGGGCGCTCCCCACGCGGGAGCAGTTGTCCGGTTGATCTCGGGAGCGCGAACACCGGTCCACGTCCAGGGAGTTCCATGAGGTCCAGTTGCTGAACCTGTCAGTTTGCCATGTTCAAGCTTCCCTTTGAAAGCCAGGTTGGTGTCGCAGTCTCCTTCCTTCGGAGAGGCAAATGTAAGCACTCCCCCTGCCACGTCCACTTTACGAACCGGACACACACCTCCCCAGCGACCGACCATTCGCGCTTTCAACTCGCCATTCTGCTGGGAAAGCTCCAACCAGGCCGGGGCTTCTCCCTTCGGCGTCTTCAACGTGATATCCCATCGGCCGAGAAATGGCTTTACGTTGGATTGAGTCGTGGTGCGGACGTCTGGATTGGCCGGTGAAGGTTGCGCGAAGGCACAGCCACAAACAAGGAAAGCAATGGATAAAACGCTCCCCAGTATCTTTTGAGTTTTCATTGCGGCAAGTCTCCAAAATCGAATCCCTTTGTTGTGCCTGCGTATGGATAATCTGGCAAGTTATCCATACGTTCCGAGAAGCCGACATTCTAGGTCTTTACGGTGCGAGTATTCGCGTCCCAGAAAACCTGACGCTTGCTGAAGTAGGACTCATTCGCCATGTGACATGCGATGGCGGCATGATTGCCAAAGACAGCATCTTCGACAACCGGCTTGCGACTCCGGACCGCCTCAAAGAAGGCCCAGAGATGCGGCTTGTAATCGTCCCAATCGTCGCCGGTATAAGTTGTCTCTGCTGTCAGCGGCTCTTTTCCAATGCGCGGATCGTTCTTGGCATGCCATTCGCGAACATATTCGTCCCGCATCTTTTCCGGGAAGCTCATGTCGTAATAGCTGGGCGCCGTGTCCTTGCCCGATTGCGACGAATAATGAATTCCAAATTCCGTCGCGTCGATGATTCCGTGCGGCCCCATGAATCGCGCGGTCTCCGGCGTCTCTGTGCTGAGGCCGAGGCGAACATAGACAGGAATACCGTGATAGTCGAATAACACGGTTTGTAAGTCAGGCATCTGGCGACCGTCCTTCCAGCGGAAAATTCCTCCGAGAGACAGCGCGGAACGAGGCGCTTCATTCCAGCCCAAGGTCGCTTGCATTCCGCTCAGCAAGTGCACCATCAAGTCTCCAGCCACACCGGTGCCATAGTCACGCCAGCAGCGCCAGCGTGCAAATCGATCCGGATTAAAAGGAATCTTCGGAGTATCTTTCAGCCATGTGTCCCAGGCAAGATTTGAAGGCGAGAGGTCGAAGGGTGGCGGATACTCCCAGGCCCCGGTTGGGCTGTTGCGCCCAAGAGTCAGCTCAATCATGTTGACTTCTCCAATGGCACCGCCCTGGTACATTTCCTTGGCTTTGGCGACCAACGCAGAGCTGACACGTTGCGAACCGATTTCCACGATCCGATGATTCTTTTCGGCGGCCTCAATCATGGCGAAACCTTCAGGCACAGTATGAGACATCGGCTTTTCGCAGTAGACGTCCTTGCCGGCCTGGCAGGAATCTACGACCACCTGCTTATGCCAGAAATCCGGGACCGCCGCAATGATGCAGTCGATATCCTTGCGATCGAGCAACTCACGATATTCGCGCGTCGTTTGCAGGTTAGGATTGCCGGTAATTTCTTTGGCAAGCGTGTGGCGTCCATCGTAGAGATCCGCTGCTCCAACACATTCGACGCCGGGCAGCGCAATCGCGTTCGATAGTAACGCCGAGCCTTCCATTCCGACGCCCACGATTCCAAATCTAAGGCGGTCATTCGCGCCCACAGGTTTGCTCGGGGCCGATTGGATTTTTGGTTCGAGGGCGATGGCCTTGGTATTCGAAGCAAACAGCCCTCCGGCAGCAATAGCGCTGGTTTGCAAAAACTTGCGACGTGAAAAATCACTACTCATTTTGTTTCCTCCAAATGAATCGATCGCTGTATCCACGATACCCCTACTCTAGGCTGCTGGGGGCGCTCGCGGTACACCGAACATCAAAATTGAAGGCCCTCCATGAGTGTGCATGGAGAGCCTTCGCTTTTCCAACCCAGCGACTCGTTAGTAGTACAGTTTCAAAGCAAGCTGCAAGATTCGTGGACTGTTGCGTGAATAGGTTATCTCGCTGAAGCCGCTCGGATTTGGATTGCCGGGCTGCGGAGGTTGGTAACCATGACCAGCAAAGGCAGCGTTGTTACCTGGTTGCCCTAACTCTGTGTGGTTGAATAAATTAAAAGCTTCCGCCCGGAACTCAAGCTTCGTCTGCCGCACGATCGAGAACTGCTTGAAAACGGAAGCGTCAATGTTGTCTAGAACTGGACCCCTTGCGACATAAATCGGTCCGCCTAAAGGCGAGTAGTCACTTTGGCCTATCGCAGTTGCGGCAGCCGGCTGGGCAAACGCATTTGGGTTGAGCCACTGAATCTGCTTGTGGCCTCCCGTATACAAACCCTGTCCTGGAACCCGGTTCGCGAAGCAGCCAAAGTCCGCGGTGGTCGAGTTTGGGCAGCCAACACTAATTGGACTGCCGGATTGGAAGGTGTAGATGCCGTTTACAACCCATCCGCCGATGAACGCGTCCGCTGCGCGATTCACGCCGTTAGCGAACATCCGGTCACGTCCCACCGGCAGCTTATACGTTCCCGATACGTGCACGACATGGGTCGTGTCCGCATCGCAGAGACCGTAGTCACCCTTGATCCCAAAGCCTGCCAACCAAGGTGCGCGATAGGTGGCAACGCTGCCATTGTAATTCTGATTCGACATACACTTGCTCCAGGTGTAATTGGCGAGCAGATCCAATCCGTAACTCGTTTGATGTTGATACGTCGCCTGCAATGAGTTGTAACTACTGGAAGCATTGGTGCCTTCCCACTGGCTATTGGAATAATTGAACGCCGGGAAAGGCGCATAAAGCTGCGTATTTGTACCCGGAGGCAACATGATGCTGGGCACGTTGTGGGCAGTCAGAGTATCGAGATGGCGACCTACAATTCCAACGTACCCAACCTGCACCGCATCGTGGTTTGTAAATTGATCCTGGACCGCCAGGTTGGCGGTTTGATTGTAAGGTGTTTGGAAGTTGTACTGGCGTCCGTTGAGCATAACGCCAGCGCCGCTCACCTGAGTCGCATTATCCAGATTTACAGTGGTGAAAGTGTTTTCCAGTGTGTACGTCTGCCCCTGGCTGCTGGTGAAAGGCGTTTCCGAGTTAGTTGCGAACTGAGACTGGCCAAAGGAGAAGGGATAATTATTGCCGATGTTCCCGTAGAATCCGATGTTATCTAGTGCGCCATAGGTAATTCCGTATCCTCCACGAACTACGACAGTCGGTTTGATACGATAGGCAAACCCAACCCGAGGTGCGAAGTTACCTTTCTGCGTGAGTCCAACAGCGTTATTCGAGATGCAATCCAACGTGATGCCGCTCGATGCTAAGAGTGCATCGAATGCGGCAGACCGAGGAACCTTGCAGCCCTGCTTCGGCATATAGTATGTCGCCGGACCAGATCCATCGCCATCTCCAGATTGGATAAAGTTGGCCTGCCGCCCGTGAACCTCGGCATAAGGGGTGGTGTAATCCCATCGCAGACCCAGGTTCAAGGTCAGGTTTTCCGTGGCCTTCCAGTCATCCTGGAAATATGCTCCCCAGTAATATCGGAGATCTTTCGTCGGCGCAATGTTCGATCCCTGCCAGTTCGATAGACCGCCCAGATTGCCGATTCCACCGTCGCCGGCAGGCAGACTGGATCCGGTTGGGCTCAGCAGGAAATCCGCAATGCCTACTGCGCTGTTGCCGGAGGTAGGCGAGACTAAATCCGGAACATCCGACCACAGACCGCCATAGCTAAACTGTCCCAACGGAGCGGGAGACTGAATAATGGACGATCCGAAGCGATTGAACTGCATGCCCACTTTAAACGTATGGCTGCCATGCACTTTGGTTAGATTGTCCATTAGCTCAAGCGCCCGGATGGAAGAGTAGGTCAACTCGCTTGCACCCAGATTTGTAAGGCCGCCGCTAATTTGGATCCTTGGCAAACCACCGTATCCTGGCACCTGCGGAATTCCACCAATCCCATATTGCTGGGGAATGCCGGTTTCGTTTGCATACGTCGGAGCAACGCGATAGACATAATTGCTATAGCCAGCATGAAACTCATTGGTCAGGGTGGGCGCAAAGACGTGTGTCCAGCCTCCGACAATCATATAAATCGGGTTGGCTTGATTGCCTGTGCCATACACGTTTCCGTCGGCAATCCCAGGCAAAGCACTCGGCAGCACCACAACGTTGTTACTCCAGTCCCAGACCCCAAAGATAGTGTCGTTTGGACCTGGATTTTCATCAATCCGAACATCGTACTGATGGGTATTGTTTGTCTGGCCTGGAGATTGAAAGTAATCATTGAAGAAGCCAGATTGGTTTGCAGCAGGATACACTCCCATTACTTTTACGGCGTTCGGATCGATTCGGCCAGCGGGAATCTGGTTCAGCAGCGCGGGATTCTTGGTGGTAAAGTCTGTAATCCCGGCAATGCTGCCGCCGGCATAAAACGGGTCGCGAACATAAATCGTCTGACCTGTTGGGTTCGTCAGGCCCGAGACCGGATCGATCCCGCCGGCTGCGACCGCACGGGTAGTGGCCGGATCGAGAACAGCGCCAAATGGAAATACGCGTCCAAGCCCATCTGACTTGGTGCCGCCGTTGTTAGTGATCAAATCCTCGAGATTGCTGAATCCGCTACTTTGCATCAGCGCCGTCGGCACTGTGTCCGAGTACTGCTGCGGTGTGGAAATTAGATTTGCCTGGTAATCGAAGAAGAAGAAGGTTTTATTCCGGCCACTGTAAATTTTCGGGATCCATACTGGACCACCAATAGTTCCGCCAAAATCGTTCTGGTGATACGGCTGCCGGACGGTCCCGCCGAAAAGCTTATAGAAATAATCGTCTGCATTCAAATTCGTGTTTCGCAGATATTCCCAAAGATCGCCATGAAACTGGTTTGTACCGGATTTTAGAAGGGCATTGATAACGCCACTGGTGGAGTGCCCGAACTCGGCACTATAA
>JAJZCA010000133.1 GCA_021798735.1 Acidobacteriota bacterium
TTTCAGCGTCTGATATTCGATCAGTCCGTAAGTACAGAGAAACAGCTTCCCTTGATTGATTTCAAAAGTTTCCTCTTCGCTCAAGGAGAGGCGACATTCCAAAGGAATCCCGATTTTAGAGGATTGGGCTGGAACCAAAATGAGGCCATCCCCAATTCCTTAATTTCCGGCAGATTGCCGTAATAGGGCCGTTCGGGGAGATCGGAAATCCTTGCAATCGTATGGAAGCGGAGTCGAATATCGGTGATCCTTGCCACTGTCCGTGATTCTTAATCTCAAGGCCAACCGGCGTGCTATGTGCGGGCGCCAGATACATAAGGATTGAACGATTCGCAGACAATGGAAAGTGTTCGGGTTTCAAGGAATACTATCTGAAAGGCAGCCCCAGACGGATACTTTGGCCTACTCTTCCCAGCCTGATGTATGTCATTTTCCTCTCCTGACGAGTTCGTTGGTCAGCGTTCCAGTTCCAATTTGCACCCACGCCATTCCTGACGTAAAGTTCATATCGCAAGCAAATTCCGTTATGCGACTACCTTCCAGCTTTTCAGTAGTGATTTCTGTTGTTTTGATGTTGACGTCTCTGCCGGGTATCGCACAAAGCACCACGTCCGCGACCCCGCGTAAGGACGCATCCGCTGTCCCAGCAAGTAGTTCCGCTGACCAACCGGCTCGCTGGAGCGAAGCCAAGGCGAATGCATGGTACGAGAAACAGCCATGGCCGGTTGGCGCAGATTACATCCCGCGGGACGCCATCAACCAATTGGAGATGTGGCAGGCGGCGACGTTTAACCCGCAGGAAATCGACCAGGAGTTGGGATGGGCGCAGGCCATCGGCATGAATACCATGCGAGTTTTCTTGCATGACCTGCTATGGCAGCAGGATCCGGCTGGATTTCAGCAACGGATCAACACATTTCTGACGATTGCGAACAGGCACAAGATCCGGCCTGTTTTTGTGCTGTTCGATTCCTGCTGGGAGCCTTATCCGAAGCTGGGCCCACAGCATCCTCCCATTCCTGGCGTCCACAATTCCGGTTGGGTGCAGGGTCCGGGCATGACTGCACTGGCCGACCCCACGCAGTACCCGCGACTGGAAGGCTACGTGAAAGGCGTGGTCGGCGCGTTCGCGAACGATCCGCGCATTCTGGCCTGGGACCTTTGGAACGAACCCGACAATGGCAACGACGATAGCTATGGCAAGGTCCAGAGCGAAAAAGGAAAGAACGGGTTGGTAGCGGAGCTGCTGCCACAGGTCTATGCGTGGGCGCGTTCGCAGCATCCGATTCAGCCACTGACCAGTGGGGTGTTCTATGGCAACTGGAATGACTTCTCCAAACTGAAACCGGTGCAAAAAATCCAAATCGGCGAGTCGGATATTCTATCGTTCCACAACTACAACTGGCCCGAGAACTTTGAAAAGCACATCGTCCAGTTGCAGACGTATCATCGCCCCATTTTCTGCACAGAATATATGGCGCGGGGCGCAGGCAGCACCTTCGATACGGTCCTCCCCATCGCGATGAAGTATCGTGTGGCGGCCATCAACTGGGGACTGGTCAACGGCAAGACGCAAACGAATCTGCCGTGGGATTCATGGCAGCGGCCGTATGTCCTGGAAAAGCCGACGGTCTGGTTCCATGATGTTTTCTATCCGGACGGCAAACCCTATCGTCAGCATGAAGTGGACCTGATCCGCCAGTTGACCCGCGAGACGAACGGACAGCCTCAGTAGGAATCCACTCGCCAACGCTGCCGAATGCTATAACCAAAACGTATGGTTCGTTTGAAAAGGCTTTCTGCCGCACTTCAATCCGCAAGCTCCGGCGCGAACGCGATGCTGATCACGCATCCCATCGATGTCCGATATTTAACGGGATTTACTGGATCGAACGCAGCCTTGGTTTTGCCTTTGGAGAGACCCAGTCCACGTAGAACGCGGCGGCGTTCAGGCGACCGGAAACCGGTACTGTTTACCGATGGCCGCTATATTCAGCAAGCCCGGCAGGAAACAAAACACGCCGGCGTGGTAATCGCGCAGGGCCCAATTCTGCGAGAAGCCTGCGCCTGGATGGTAGCAGCCGGCGTACGTCGTTGCCTGTTCGACGGCGACCACACCACGGTGGCAACCCTGGATATGCTGCGCCTGTGGATTCCAACCAAGCTGCGGCGAGGATTCTTTCTGCCGGCTCCGCCTCTGGTGGCAGGACTTCGTGAGATCAAGGACGCAGAAGAGATTGGTCGATTGCGGGCCGCAGGGCAGCTCGGATGCCATCTTTTTGAAGATTTGCTAACCCAAATTGAGGCAGGAAAACGTGAAGTAGAAGTTGCCGCGCATCTTGAATTCGCTGCACGCATGGCCGGGGCGGAAGGTATGTCATTCGAGACGATTGTGGCCAGCGGGGCCCGCTCCGCAATGCCGCACGGGAACGCGACCGAGCAGCGTATGCCGCGACGCGGATTTGTCGTGCTCGACTTTGGCGTGATGCTGAAGGGGTATTGCTCCGACATGACCCGCACGGTGCATCTGGGCCTAGCTACAACGGCTGAACGCGATGCGTTTGAAGCGGTCCAGGAGGCGCAGTTCGCGGCCATTGCCGCTGTCAGGCCGGGAGTTCAATGTGGCGAGGTGGACGAAGCGGCGCGAAGTGTTCTACGGCGCGCGAGCCTGGCCGACTTTTTTACCCATTCGACTGGCCATGGTGTAGGTTTGGAGATTCACGAAGGTCCACGCATTGCTGCCAAGCAGCAGCAGACGCTGAAAGCCGGAATGGTGATTACAATTGAACCCGGCGTCTATTTGCCGGGCCGTTTTGGTGTGCGAATTGAGGACATGGTGCTGGTTACGCGCAGCGGAGCGGAGATACTGACTCCGGCGACAAAAGCTTGGATTGAGTTGTAATTTTACCGTTGCCTGGATTCTGCCCATGTTCCGTTGCTATTTTGGAGTCCTGGACGCGATCATCGCTGGCGGAAACCACTATACTTGCATGAACGCAACAGAATCGCTTGAGTGCCTTTTAAGGAGCACGTAAAACTTATGAATGCCGGACAATTGCAATCGTTGAAAGACCTTATCGAATTCCTCAAGCAACAGGAAGTGGGTGAATTCGAACTGGAGCAGGATGGTCTGAAAGTTCACCTTAGCTTTGCCGGCCACGACCGTCCCGCGGGTAATGTGAACCTGGGTCATCTGAGCCATTTGTTGCAGCCTGCGCCGGCAGCGGCAGCAGTCGCGGCGCCGGCGCATCTTCCGAGCGTAGCCGCTGGTTCTTCTGCAATGGAATCACCCTCCGCAGTTGCGGAGGACGGTTTACATATCATCAAGTCTCCGATCGTCGGGACCTTCTACGAAGCGTCTGCACCGGGCGCAGAACCTTATATCAAAGTAGGAGACCAGGTCGAGTCCGGCCAGGTCGTCTGCATCGTGGAAGCGATGAAACTGATGAATGAGATTGAGTCGGATGTGGCCGGAGAAGTCGTGAAGCGCATGGTCGCAAGCGGGCAGCCCGTGGAATACGGACAGCCGCTCTTTGCCATTCGCCGGCGCTAAGTTGCGCCAGACGTCCCGGACATTTCGATTCGCCAAGTCCACAGAGTTCAACACCTTCACCGAGTTGAGGTTTATGTTCCGAAAAGTTCTCATCGCCAACCGCGGCGAAATCGCACTGCGCATCATCAGTGCCTGCAAAGAAATGGGCATTCGCACGGTCGCAATTTATAGCGAGGCCGATCGAAATTCTCTCCACGTCCGTTTCGCGGACGAAGCCATCTGCATTGGACCGCCGCGTTCCGCCGACAGTTACCTGAATGTTCCCGCCGTGATCAGCGCAGCGGAAATTGCCGATGTGGACGCCATCCATCCCGGCTATGGCCTGTTGAGCGAGAACGCAAATTTCGCTGAAGTCTGCCGCGCCTCGAACATTAAATTCATTGGACCGCCGCCGGAAGTGACGCGCTTGATGGGCGAAAAAGAAAAAGCGCGCATGTCGATGAAGAAGGCAAAAGTTCCAATTCTTCCCGGTTCGGAAGGTGTGATCCAGAGCGAAGAGGAAGCGTTGGAGTGGGCGCGACAAATTGGCTACCCAGTAATTCTGAAGGCTTCCGCAGGCGGCGGCGGGCGTGGAATGCGTGTTGTGCGCAATGCAGAGGAGCTGCCGAACTTCTTTCGGGCAGCGCGCACGGAGGCACAGAACGCCTTCGGCAATGGCGATCTTTACATGGAGAAATTCATAGAGAGACCGCGCCACATTGAATTTCAAGTTTTGGCGGACGAGCATGGAAACGTGATTTCTTTGGGCGAACGGGAATGCTCCATTCAGCGTCGGCACCAGAAACTGATTGAAGAGTCGCCTTCGCTGCAAGTGACGCCAAAGATGCGCGAAGAGATTGGCGCAACGCTGAAACGATGCCTGGAAACCATCGGCTACATGAACGCCGGCACCGTGGAATTTTTGATGGATGAAGACGGCAAGCTGTACTTCATCGAAATGAATACGCGGATTCAGGTGGAACATCCTGTCACGGAATTGGTGACGGGAGTGGACCTGGTGAAGGCGCAATTTCGCATTGCCGCCGGAGAAAAACTCAGCGAAATCATCACCCGGCCGATTGAAATGCGCGGCCACGCGATTGAGTGTCGCATCAACGCGGAGCACCCGGAAAAATTCACGCCTTCGGCGGGCAAAATCAGCGTATTTAACCTGCCCGGCGGCAACGGCGTGCGCGTCGATACCGCACAGTATGCGGAAGGAATTGTACCGCCCTATTACGATTCGTTGATTGCGAAACTGATTGTGCATGGAACCGACCGCGCGGAAGCAGTCGCTCGCATGGAACGGGCACTGGGCATGTTTGTGGTGGAGGGAATCCACACCACGATTCCGCTACATCAGCGTATCTTTGCGGATGAAGACTTTCGGGTCGGCGCATTCGACACCAAGTTCATGGAACGCTTTTTCGAGCGCGAGAAGTTGCGCCGGGAATCCACGCAGTAGCCGCCATGCTGGCCCGCCTCTACCCTATCCTGGACATTGACCTGCTCGCGGCCCATTCGCTCGATATCGCGTCCGTAGCTACTGCCTGGCAAGCCGCCGGAGTGACGCTGGTACAGTACCGCAACAAACACGGCAGCACGCGGGAGATGCTGCGCCATGCCGCCATGCTGCGTGAAATATTTCCGCCTCGTGAAGGTGTCCGCCTCATCTTGAATGATCGTCCCGATCTTGCTCTGCTGGCCGGATTCGATGGTGTCCATGTAGGTCAGGACGATGTGTTCGCGGAAGGTGCGCGCATGATCGTCGGCAAGAGCCGCTGGGTCGGCGTTTCTACAAATTCCGCCGAGCAAGTGATCGAAGCCAACCAGGCGAGTTGCGATTACATTGCCTACGGGCCAATCTTCCCCACAGCATCGAAAGTCAATCCCAATCCGGCTGTGGGCCTTGCTGGACTGAAGGCAGCACGGGCGCTGACTGCAAAACCTTTGGTTGCGATCGGTGGCATTACTCGCAACAATTGTCGAAGTGTACTCGATGCCGGGGCGGATTCCCTGGCGGTGATTTCGGACTTGCTGCCTGCGAGTGGAAATGGAAACGTGAATCAAAAAAACTCGCGCCAGATTGCGGAAGAATTCCTTGCACTATTGGACTAAGGTCGCCAACTACTAGGAAATCGTTGCTTACGGTACTATCGAGCTACGCAAATATTGCTGTCAAAACTGGCCTTCATTCGGACTGCAAAGAGAACACTGGGAGAAACCTCTCAACATGGTAAAACTCGGGGCGATCAAGCCTATGTCCGCGCTTCTTTCGGAAGCGCACAAAGAGGGCGAACACGAACTGAAGCGGGCGCTGGGCCCATTGAACCTGATCACCCTTGGAATCGGAGCCGTCATTGGCGCGGGCATCTTCGTCCTGACAGGCCAGGCGGCTGCGATTCACGCAGGCCCTGCCGTCACCCTCAGTTTCATCGTGGCTGGCATCACCTGCGCATTTGCCGGCCTTTGTTACGCTGAGTTCGCTGCGCTGATCCCCATTGCCGGCTCCGCCTACACCTACGGCTATGCTACCCTGGGCGAATTTGTTGCGTGGATGATTGGCTGGGACCTGGTGCTGGAATATGCCTTTGGCGCGGCTTCCGTCGGTTCCGGCTGGAGCGGTTATCTGGTCAGTCTGCTGCAGGATTTTCATATCTATATTCCGCCGCAGCTGACGACAACTCCCGGCGATATATTGTACTTGTACAAAGCCCACTGGCTACCGATGGGCTCACTGCCCCTGGGCATTAACACGGCGGGCATGCAGCATGTCACCGGGGTCTTCAACCTGGTCGCCTTTCTCGCCATTCTGGTTGTCACCCTTGTCCTGGTCGTGGGAATTGAGGAATCGGCCAACCTAAACACGGCCATGGTCTTGATCAAATTAGCTGCAGTCGGCGTATTCCTTGTCATCGGGGCCGGCTTCCTGCTGCATCATCCCCATCTGGCGAAGATCAACTGGCATCCCTACATCCCACCTTCGGAAGGTCCGGGCCGCTATGGAATCGGCGGCATTACCGCTGGAGCCGCCTCCATTTTCTTTGCCTATATCGGCTTCGACGCTGTCTCCACAGCGGCACAGGAAGCGAAGAATCCGCAGCGCGATATGCCGATCGGAATTCTGGGCACGCTGGTGATTTGTACCCTGCTCTACATTCTCGTCTCCGCTGTAATGACAGGCATGGTGAGCTACAAAACATTGAATGTGTCCGATCCCATGGCGGTCGCGATCGACGCAACTGGAATTGCATGGGGAAGCATCCTGGTCAAAGTGGGAGCCGTGTTTGGACTCGCCACTGTAATGCTGGTGATGCTGCTGGCGCAGAGTCGAATTTTCTTTTCCATGTCTCGCGATGGACTGTTGTGGAAGTGGGCCGGAAAAATTCATCCACGATTCAGGACCCCCTACATTTCAAACATTGTGGTCGGCGTCATTGTGGCCTTCTTGCCCGCCCTGCTGCCGATCGGCAAGCTGGCGGAACTGGTGAATATGGGCACATTGCTGGCGTTCGCCATCGTCTGCGCCGGCGTATGGATTCTGCGGCGACGCATGCCCGATCTGCCCCGTCCTTTCAAAACTCCGTGGGTGCCCCTGGTACCGATTTGCGGCATTGTGACCGCTCTCTATCTGGTATGGACCCTTCCCGCACTGACGAAAGAAGTCGTGGTCGCGTGGCTGCTGATCGGCCTGATGATTTATTTCACCTACAGCGTGAAGCACAGCAAGGTGCAAAAGGCATTGGGCACGGCGCGCAAGTAGCAGCCAGCGCGACCAGGTGAGGACGTTTCGATTGAGCGTGGCGATGCCCGCAGAGCATTTCGCCGAACTTTCTCGCACTCTAACGATTGGCAACACGCTTCGTCCGGGTGGCTTTGGCTGGAAGTCTCGGCGGCAGCGCTTCAGCCATTTTGAATGCCGCAGCGGATTCCGCTTTCAGCAGCGTCTTCGCTGAAGTTGACCGAAGCCTGACATACCAATTCGCAAGAGAAGAAATGGAACGGCTCTCGTCTTCCGCTTGGCCAATCATTGCGCCGCTGATTGCAGCTCCTTCGGCTGTGTTCAAGAATTCACGGCACGTCCAATCATCCTAAAAACGGCAGTCGGAATGCGTCGGAATGGCCAACTGGTTCAAAGCAAAAACGGTTGCAAACATTGAGGATTTCACCCTTTTGGTCAGATGCGGAGCAGTGCAAAGTGCCGCCGCAACAACCCCTTGCCGCTCCCCTACGCTTTTAACTGCCGTTTTCAGGATCATTCATTTCAGTAACTCCTTGAATTTCTCAAGTGCAGTTCCGTAGCGAACGAGATTGCGCCCTGCGATGGACCGTATTTCCCTTTCTCATCTTGTCCAGAATCCCAACAAGATGAGAAAGAGAGCGGGTACGGTGAGTGCTTCCCTGCATTCCGAGCGGGCCGGGGAACATGGTGGAAACTACAGGACCACGCGAGTAAGATCGCTTGTCTTCGTCTAGTTCGGCAATGACCAGATTTGGTCCGGCTGATTGTGTCCGCAAGCCTGCAGACTCAGGGATTGAGATGAATTGTCGAGGCCGCCGGCAGTGAGACACCGACCATCAGCACTCGTAACATTTCCGAGCAGCGTGTATTTCCAGTGTTGCGCCTTGCTAGCGGAACATGCCTGCATCGTCGGTTTCCCGTCTGCGACGGCCAAACATGTCCCGGCAGACTTCAAGGCCCCGCTAGAAGTGATTGTCCAGGTTTCCGCCGAAGTCCCGGCACAATCTTCGACGCTTCCTGTAGCAGCCAGACAGCGGGTATAGCGATCCATATCCTCGCGATGCCTATCGCCTGCAACCATGACGATCGTACCGGTACGCGTGGGCGTGCCGCAGGAAGGTGTCGCGCGAATTCGCCAGATCATAGTATCGTGACTGGCAACGCTGGCCTGCAGCGTGGATGTTGCGGGTTCATTCACCCCGCTCCAAAGATTGCGCGCTGCCAGACTGCATCCTGCCTTCGCCGCAAAGCCAAAATCTGCAGGATGCAGCGCGACCTGAATCGGCGATGACCCATGATTCAGCACTGCGATCGCATAGTCGCCGCCGCTTAGCTTCTTGAATAAGACATCCATGCTTGGATTCCGCCGCACCAAGTTCGCCGTCTTGCCCAACGCATCCTGATCGACCGCCAGGACGGCCTTGTTGCTGAGAATCGCGATTGCCTCTGGGCTTAGCTTTTCGAGATCGGAGCTAAGGATCAACGGCGCCGACATCATCGACCACAATGCCAGTTGACTGCGGGTTTCAGGCAGACTCGTGCCATTATCGCCGCCGATGATAAAATCCGCGTCGTTCCAGTTGCCGGGCTTCTGGAACCTACCCAGCGGAAGGTTGTAGGAGTAATTCCAAAGCACGCTATGGAAGCGCGGATTGTCGGGTTTCTTAGGATCGAAGGTAGCGACATCCGTACCTTCACGCCAGAGCTGACCGTATCGCTTAACCCAGCGAAGGACATCGTACCAATCTGGGGTGCCTTGGAAATATGCCGGGGCAGATTCCGAGAAAACAATGGGTCGGCCAACTTTCTTCAATGCCGCATTTTCTGCTGCATAGGCCTTGCGGTAGGACTCGGCCTTGGTGCTACCTGCGGGCACATAGATGTTGCAGCCATCCAGCTTCAGATAGTCGACGCCCCAGGACGCAAACAGACGAGCATCCTGGAGAAAGTGGCCGTTGCCGCCGCCATCGGGCACACCGCTGCCGGCAAATTTGCCGCACGTTTCATAGCCGGCGTCTTCAT
>JAJZCA010000134.1 GCA_021798735.1 Acidobacteriota bacterium
TGGCAACAAGTGGCTGCGGCGCACGCTATGTCAGGCTGCCTGGGCCGTGAGCCGAAAAAAGAATTGCTACCTCTCGTCGCAGTTCAAGCGTATCGCTGCTCGGCGAGGCCCCAAGCGGGCCTTGATGGCGGTCGCTCATACGATGCTCGTGATCGGCTACCACATGTTGAAGACCGGCCAAGGCTACCACGAACTCGGAGGCAATTATCT
The DNA here is from genome assembly GCA_021798735.1 of Acidobacteriota bacterium. Taxonomy (GTDB): domain Bacteria; phylum Acidobacteriota; class Terriglobia; order Terriglobales; family Acidobacteriaceae; genus JAKAAZ01. The sequence goes on from JAJZCA010000134.1 coordinate 211, forward strand.
GGAGCAGATCAATAAAGACCAACTCCAGCGCCATTTCGTGAAACGCCTGCAAAAACTCGGATTCAAGGTCACGGTGGAACCTTCACTTGAAGTAGCCTGAGGGCATTTTCAAAGGAGCCTGAAGGGTGAAGCTGCAAACTACCCCGCCGCCATTTTTCTTGGCCGTCCCCCCAGCTTTTCATTGTTTCTTGCGGCCAGCTTTTTCGCGGTGCTCCTCGATTTTCCTACGGCCATGCCGAGATGTCTCGCCATCCATTTTCGCGAGCCCAGAAAGCCCTCCAACAGTGCGGGCAGATAAAGATTGGCGTCCAGCTTTGGGAAATGGATGCCGAATCCCGACGGCGTGATCTCAATCGCTTGCAACTGTGAAGGTGTAGCGCACTCCAACCCCTCGGCGTCCTGCGGAGAAAAGGCAATGTCCAGGTTGGAATTGAGACGGACAATCACCCGATCCAGACGGTGGTCATATCGCGCGGAAACTGCCTTCGGCGCACGCTCCGCGAACAGGAGTTTCCTTCTTAGCACGGCTTGGGTTACGATCTCCGTTAGTTAGCCGGTTACTGCCTGCAATCCATTGGAAGCGTGGTTCCCTAGATGAAGCGAAAACTGATCACTGCCTTCTGCATGTTTGCCTCGGTTACTCTGGGTGCCCTCGGCCAGGCGTTGCTTTCGCAGCCTCCACTCACGCGCCAGCAGACCTACAAGCTTGTGCGTGTGTCAAGCTCCGATCCTACGGGTAGAAATGCCGATGCTCGCACGGTTATGCCCGGGGCAACGTTTACCGTCCTCGATGCCGCCGGTCCCGGGATGATTTCGCACATCTGGTTCACCATTGCGGACGATGAGCCGTACAACTTGAAGCGCATTGTGCTCCGCATCTATTGGGACAACGAAAAAACTCCCAGCGTGGAAGCCCCCATCGGCGACTTTTTCGGACTCGGTCTCGGCGAATACCACAATTGGCATTCGCAATATCTGTCCGTCGGCAGCATCAAAGCCCTCAACTGCTTCTTTCCCATGCCGTTTGCCAGACGCGCGCGCATCACGGTAACCAACGAGGGCAAGCATGCGATCGATTCGCTTTATTACAACATCGACTATCAAAAGTATTCTCATCCGCTTCCACTCGGCACTCTTTATTTCCATGCGGAATATCGCCAGGCCCAGCCCAATCATGGCTGGACCAATCGATGGATCAGCAATGGCGAGTCTCTGGTGAACGACAAGGTGAATCTCGATGGCAAGGACAACTATGTGTGGATGACCGCTGTCGGTCATGGGCAATACGTCGGCGTCACCATGTCTGTGCTGCAGAACCAGGACGGCTGGTGGGGCGAGGGCGACGATATGTTTTTTGTCGATGGAGCCAAGCGGCCCTCAATTGCCGGAACCGGTTCCGAAGATTATTTTCTGGGCGCATGGGATTTTGGTGGCAAGCCCTTTTCCTATCCGCTCTATGGCGCGCCCGTTGTTGGCAAAGAGATCGCTGGCAGCGGATCGAGCGTCTACCGCTTTCATCTCGATTCACCCATTCCCTTCAGCAAATCTTTCAAAGCCACCATTGAGCATGGCCATGCCAATGCCCGTTCCGACAATTATTATTCCGTTGCCTACTGGTATCAGGCCGAGCCGCACGCCGCTTTCCCCGCGTTGCCGCCCGTGGAAGACAGGATCCCCCGCCTGCAGGTTGTCGGTGGCCCAGGAAATGCCGCTGCAATTGCGGCGCGGAAGTAACGCTGCTCAGAATTTGAATCGCGCCGCCAACTGAAACTCCCGCGGCGTGTAGGTATTGTTGCTATTTGCGTTTGTCGCGATTCCGTAGGTTGGATTGAACTCAAGATAGGGATGCGCTGCTGTAGAATCCGACGGACAGCCCTGCGTCAACGACGTCGAGCAGGCATTATAGCCAAGTGTATCTACCGCAGTTACATTTTGCGTGTTGGTCAGGTTATAAACTTCCGCCATCAGCTCCAGGTAACTCCGGTCCCGCAGCGGAATGCGCCGCGTCACCCGCAAACTTGTCGTCTGCGTGGAGGGAAAGCGATAACTGTTGCGTTGCAGAATATTCAGTCGCGATGGGCCGCCCTCTCCGTTGATGCCGAAGAAGGCCCCTCCCGGCGCGCTTCCTCCCACGCCCAATGTATACGGCAAACCTGTTTGCCATGCGACGATGGGCGCAAACCCCCAATCGTTCAGCAGCTTTCCCTGCCAGCCGCGTTTGTGCTGGGTTGTAAATACGCTGGCATGTATCACCAGCCGCTGCCGAACGTCTGTGTTGGAATTGCCGTATTCCAGTGCCATGTTATTCGGCTCCAGAATATTTGTCGGCGACTTATACAGAAATTCATTCTGATTGAAGTCCAGCGCGTGAGCAAATGTATAGTTCATTCCGAAACTTATGCCGTTGGAAGTGCGATGAGCGATCGCCAATACTCCCGCGTTGTAGTTCGAGTTTACGTTACTGAGCAATTCCGTGATATTTCCGTAGAGATAGTTCGGTCGCACAGAAGTATAGAGTGGTGTCGTGTACCTTGCGCCTTGCGGTAATGGGCTTTTCTTTCCCAGCGCTGGGCCGGGAATATCGATCGTGTAGTTCAGTTGACCGATCGTCGCGTTGTCAATGTTGGTATCGATAAAATTCGGCAGGTCGCGGCCCTGGCTGTTCATGTAACTCGCCGACACGACAGTATTCCAGCCGACGTTTTGCTCCAGCGTCAGCTGCCCCTGCATGGTTTCCGGAGCTTGATACTTTGCCGCAAAATAGTAGGCGCTGGGCAGCGCGCCTCGCGCCGAGCCGGTCGGCACGCTGAAGAAGATGCTGGGAAATTGCGGCGCCCCATACTCCGTCGAAACAGAATAGCGATACGTCCTCTGTGATGCCGGCGATCCAGAGGAAGTAAGAGCGGAATGCAGCGTGCCATTCACAATGCGCCCATAGAACATTCCATACCCGGCCCGCAGAATCGTGCGCCCGTTGCCGAACACGTCCCATGCGACGCCAACGCGCGGAGCAATGTTATTTCGATCGTCCGGGTAGTTCTCCGTCTGCGGCAATTGCGGATTCGGTAGAAAAGGTCGTGGCACGCGCTCGTATTCGTAGCGCACGCCGGCCGTCACGGTCAGGCGCGAAAGCGTTCGCCATTCATCATCCGCAAATCCGGCAAAGTCGTTGGTCGTGATAAAAAATCCCGCTGGACCAAACGTCTGAGAAAAGCCCGCATAGGTGTTGACAAAATAGCTGTGCGGCGGGCCCAGTCCATCCACGGCGTGATAATAGTCTGCTAAAAAACTGCCGAATGACGTGTAGGTGTATTCCCCCACGCCGTCATACAGGTTGTTGAGCAGGTCTTCATTGCGGTCCCAGTCCGCGCCGAATTTCAACGTGTGATTTCCCAGCACCCAGGAGAGGGTGTCGGAAACTTCGGCACGATGTTCGTCCGGATATTCAGGGCGCGGCAGTTTTGCCGGATTGCCCAGCACCATGCCCTCGCCCGACGATCCGCCCGCAATGCTGATCTCCGGCGCCAATCCAAATTGATTCTGTCCTAGGGGTACTTCTGCCCCGGTTGGCGTGGGACTGGTTTCCCGATCCAGCTCACGCCCCACCTGTACCCGAATTTGATTCCCGATATTTTCCGTCAAAAACGTCGTCAGATGGACAATGCCCCAGTCCACACTCACGTAATCGTTCCCCAGACTATTCACCCCGTATTGGGTGGATGTTTGCGTTTGCACTCCATTGGGCGAACTCCAGCGCATCCGGTTGTAGGACACTGTCGCGTGGTTGCGATCATTCACCTGCCAGTCGAGTTTAGGAAAGTTCAGCGTCTGACTCCCCGTTCGCGGAGCCGTTCCAGTCAGCGTGTCCACCAGTTGCAATCCCAGCTGATACTGCTTCACTCCCGCGTCGTAGGAGGCCAGATCGAGTTTGTCGTGTAACTCGCAGGCGCCCTGCGTCGCTTCAAACTGAAACACGCTGGCATAGGTGCCGCTGCTTGCGTTGTACGGCGGCAGATTCGCGCATGTAATTGGAAAACCCAGATAATTTCCAAAGGGAAGGAGTGGAATTGGCGGTGCGTAAATCGCTGTGGGATAGCCGACTCGTGAGACGGATGGAAAATTGCGACTCTCATAGTCGGAGGAATAAAACCAGAGCAGTTTGTCTTGAACAATCGGGCCACCCACGGCAAATCCCATTTGCCGGCGCAGGTCCGTCGGCTGATACGGGTTGGTGGCAAAATTGTTTTTCGCGTTGTCGAAGTTTGTCAGCGTCGTGTATGCGTTCAGTGCGGCCAGGTTGTTGTTGCGCTCAAAGAAAAATGCCTCGCCATGGCGTTGATTTGTGCCGCTCTTGGTTACGGTGTTGATCACGCCGCCGGCCGCGCGGCCATATTCCGCGGAATAGTCCGCCGTATTCACCTGGAATTGTTCTACCGCCGCCATGCTGATGGAATACGGCGCTTTGGCCCGGCCGCGCTCCTCGGAGAAAAAGGCCTGGTTGTTGTCAGCGCCGTCGATTGTGTTGTTATTCAGCAACCCGCTGATGCCGCGAAAACTCAACAGCCCGTGCCCTTCCGGATCGTTCACCACCCCTGGAGTCAACAGTGCAAAACTGCTCCAGCGGCGGCTGTCGGAAGGCAAGTTTTGCAGTTGTGACTGCGTTATGTTCGTCGCAACCGAAGGATAGGTCGACTCAAACGGCACGATGGTTCCAACGTGGATCGTGCTCGCGGTTGCGCCAATGTGCAATGTGATATTCAAGGATGTTCGCCGACCCAGTTCCACCACGACGTGCGTCGCCGTGTAAACGGTAAAGGCATCTCCAGTGATGTCGACGGAGTAAGTACCTGTTGGCAGGTCGGTCAGCGTATAGTTGCCGCTGTTGTCGGAATAGCCGATGAACTCCGCGCCGGTGGCCTCGTTCAACGCGACAATCCGCGCGTTGGGAATCACCGCGTGTTGCGGATCGTAGACGGTACCGCCAATCAGACCCGTGGTCGACTGACCATCGAGCCAGACCAACGGCAGCAGAAAAAATAACACAAGACAAAATGCGCATAAAGCGCGTGGGGGAGGCAAGCGCAGCATGGATATCTCCCGAATCTTTTATGCCCGTTTCGGCGACTATTCCTTGCCTGCGCGGACGACACTGAAAGCGATGCAATGGAGGCAGTAGCCCGGTCAGCGCCGAGCGCGTGCCACGTTCTCCTGGTTTCCGCCGTGCGTGTTCCACTTCGCGTTGGATGGATTCCTTCCTGCGCCGATCGCAGGGCGCAGGTTGAAACTTCGCCTCGGTCAAGGACATCGTGGGACGGAAACTATGGTAATGGAGCGTTACACTCAGAGTAACGCTATTCCCAGGCGTCAGGAAGACTATTCACGCGTATGTTTATCGATGAAGCAAGAATCAAGGTGAAGGCGGGCGACGGCGGGAATGGCTGTATGGCCTTCCGACGCGAAAAATTCGTGCCTCGCGGAGGGCCCTCCGGCGGGGATGGCGGTCGCGGTGGCGATGTCGTCCTTGAAGCCAGCCAGAGCCACAATACGCTTGTCCATTTCCGTTTCAACCCGGAGCATAAGGCCGAGCGCGGCCGCCATGGAGAGGGTTCGAATTGCTCCGGTCGCGATGGCGCAGATACCGTCCTGAAGGTTCCCGTTGGCACCGTCGTCTATGACGACACCACGGGTGAGCTGATTCATGACTTTCAGCGTCCCGACGAGCGCATAGTTCTGGCAAAAGGCGGACGTGGCGGGCGCGGGAACCAGCATTTCGCGACCTCCACCCATCAGGCCCCACGCGAACATGAGCTCGGTCACGCCGGCGAGGAGCGCCTCATTCGATTGGAGTTGAAGCTGCTTGCCGATGTTGGCCTGGTGGGCCATCCCAACGTCGGTAAGTCCACGCTGATTGCGCGCATCTCCGCCGCGCGCCCCAAGATTGCCGACTATCCTTTTACCACGCTGGAGCCCAACCTTGGTGTCGTTACCGTCGGCGAGTGGCCGCACGAAGAAAGTTTTGTCGTCGCCGATATTCCTGGGCTGATTGAAGGCGCACATCTCGGTGCAGGCCTGGGCGCGCAGTTTCTTCGCCATATCGAACGCACCCGTCTGCTGGCGCATATCGTCGATGTTTCTGACGGCAGCGGCCGGCCCGATCCTGTCGAGGATTTCAATGTGATTGAGGCTGAGCTGAAGAACTTCGGTCACGGCCTGGAAGAGAAGCCGCGCGTCGTGGTTGCCAGCAAGTGCGATGTGGCGAATCCCGACAAGCTGAAGAAACTGCAAGCAATGGCCAAGCGCAGGAAGTTGCCCTTCTATGCCATTTCCGCGGTCACAGGAGAGGGAATCGACACGCTGAAATATGCGCTGGCGGAGAAGGTTCAGGCTCTGCGCGTTTCGCTTCCCGAAGCCGGCTGAAGCGCTTCTGAAAAATGTGAGTGCAAATACGCTCGTTATTCTTCGGTCGCCGCAGCGACCGGAGAAGCCAGAAGATTAGACCGGATTGACGGGGAGTGTATTCAAATGGCGATAGAGTCATTCTGAGCGAAGCGAAGAATCCAGAGGGTGACGGCAGCGTTTACTAGGCATATCTCGTCTGGATTCTTCGCTTCCACAATCAACTACACCAACTGTGAATCCGCTATTAGGATGGGAATTCACTCGACTCGAAGGGAACTGCATGAGGCGCATCGCTTTTTTCGGCGGCAGCTTTGATCCTCCACATCGTGGGCATCTTGCCATCGCGACTGCGGCTGCCGACCTCTTCGCGCTCGACCAGATTTTGTTTGCTCCGGCTGCCCGCCAGCCATTGAAGGGAAAATATCCGGCGACTGATTTTCTGCATCGTTATACGATGACGGCGCTCGCCACACAGGCCGACCTGCGCTTCGTTCCGTCTCTGCTGGACGCTCCAAAAAGCGACGGGCCGAATCAAACGCGCCCCAACTACACGGTAGAAACGCTGGGAAAGTTACGCGCGTCGCTCGTCGCGGAACCTGAGCCAACGGCGCTGTTCACGCTGTTGGGAGCCGACAGTTGGCTCGACATCGGCCACTGGTTTCAGTCCGCTCGCCTGCTGGCGCTTTCTGATTGGATTGTCGCCGCGCGGCCGGGCTTTTCCCTGGCCGGTGCCGAAGCAGCCTTGCCTCCAGAAGTGAAAGCAGAGCGCGGCCCGAGCGCGATCGACCTCGCAACCCATGCTGCGAACCATTCCTCTAGCGCCCTTCCTGCCTGCGATCTGACGCTGCACCATGCCGATGCCGCCATCACACGCGTCTGGTTTTTGCCGCATCTGAAGGAAGATATCTCCGCCACCGAGCTGCGTGGCGTGCTCGACGAAGGCCACCCCGATCCAGAACTGCTTCCCGAGCCCGTCTGGAATTATATTGCGAAGACTCAGGTCTATCGTGCGGAGAATGCGCGTGGTTGACCCTGCGAACCATCGCGAAGGGTTGAACCTGGGTGCCCCAGGTCTTGCTGTTGAGACCTGGGAAAGTCACGATGACAACCAGCCTTGGCACAGCTGTTCGCAACGGACTAGGATGAGAGGACTGGCACAATTCAACGCGCACCAGGGAGATCGCACGATCGCATGACAAAAACAGAAATCCGCCGCATGGTTGCGGCCGCCGCTGCCGCCTGTGAAGAGAAAAAAGCGGAACAGATTCGCATCCTGGAACTGGATCCTGCGGACTCCGGCTTCACCGACTATTTCCTGATCTGCAGCGGCACCAACGACCGCCAGAACCAGGCCATCGCCACCGCGATTGAGGAGCGAATGGAGCGCGACTTCGCCACTCGACCCAACTCCATGGAAGGCTATCGCCAGGGCGAATGGATTCTCCTCGACTACGTCGACTTTGTCGTCCACATCTTCTCCGAGGAGAAGCGAGATTTCTACAATATTGAGCGGCTGCGCAAGACAGCGACCACCCTCGATCTGGAGCAGTTGAAGGCTTCGCTGACGAAACGAGTGGCGGCTGTCCGCAAGAAGCAGGCTGCCAAAAAAGCTGTGGCCAAAAAATCTCCGGCGAAAAAGTCCGTCGTAAAGAAGGCCATCAAGAAGGCTGCGGTGAAAAAAGTGGCCGCAAAGAAGAGCGGCAAGGCGACTCCCGCGAAGTCTGCCAAGGGAAAAGCGACGAAAGCGTCGACGAAAACAGCGCTGAAACCTAAGCCGCGCACTGCGGCCAAGCGCCAAAAACCTCTTTGACAGTCACAATACCGTGCAGGATACTCAAGGGGAAAAGAAATCCCGTCATAAACGGAGGATGAAAACACAGGGGGGGACTGAACATGAGGAAGCTTCGACTTCTGACTATGGTAGCGGCCGCCGCAATTGGAGTTGGCGTACTACCCAGGCCGACTATCGCACAGCAGATGGGCGGCACGGTTTACCCAACTGCGGACCACCCTTTATTCGCGGAAGTAAAGAATAGACTGGACACCAAGAGCGCCAAGGTTGGGGACACTATTACCGCAAAGACTTTGTCGGAATTGCCGTTGAAGGATGGCGCAAAGGTTCCCAAGGGCGCGATCCTCAGCGGAAAAGTGATCGAGGTGCAATCCAAGTCCGCCGGCAGCGGAACGGCCTCGATGACGGTCCTTTTCGATCAAATTCAAGCCAGCAAAAAGGCGTCTCCCATGGCAATCCATGGGATATTGGTGGCCGTAGCGCCCAAACCGAACTTGTCCGATGCTGGTCCAGACTCCAGCGCTCTGCCGCTAGGCTCTGAGTAAGAACGTGGCAAGCATTGCTGCAGAAACAGGAGTCAGTGTCAATCATTCAGATGGAAGTGGGCAATCCATTGCTCTGGGCAGCAGTGTGCGTGACGTTACTCTAGCATCACCGGTGGAGAATGCTACGGAGGGTACCCTTACGTCCAGTAAAAAGAACTTCAAGCTCGAAGGCGGTATGCGCATCGCTGTTGAAATGGAGAGCAATTAGCAGCAAATTCCCAGTAAGTGGAATCGAATGTTTAAACGTTTATGGGAGTCATTCTGAACAAAGCGTAGCGGAGTGAAGAATCCAGAGAATATTCGTCTCATCATGGCCGCCATCACCTTCTG
>JAJZCA010000135.1 GCA_021798735.1 Acidobacteriota bacterium
GGCCAACTCAAAAACGTCTTCGACCAGTTTGCGGACAAGAGGAATCCGGGTCGATCCTCCAACTAAAACCACTTCGCCGATTTCTTGGATTTTGATGCCGGCATCCTGAATCGCCTGCCGGCAGGGAGCGATGGTGCGCTCAATGACAGGGCCAATCAACTGCTCAAATTGTTCGCGCGTAATCTCACGTTGATAGCGCTGTCCCGTGGGCAGCGTCACATCAAGCTGGGTGGAACTTTCCGATGAGAGGGCGATTTTCGCGTCGATCACCGATTTGCGAATCGCCTGGATGGCTTCGCCATTGTGTCGCACATCCAGCCCCAGGTCACCGGAAATGTCCTCGAGTGCAATCGCGATCAGAAGATTGTCAATATCGTCGCCGCCGAGGTGCGTGTCGCCGTTGGTGGCAATCACTTCAAAAATGCCGTCGTGCAATTTCAGAATCGAGATATCGAACGTGCCGCCGCCCAGGTCATACACGGCGACGATGCCATCTTTTTTCTTGTCGAGGCCATACGCAAGCGCGGCCGCCGTAGGTTCATTCACCAGGCGCAAGACTTCCAAGCCGGCAATCCTTCCAGCATCTTTCGTCGCTTGGCGCTGCGTGTCGTTGAAGTACGCAGGCACCGTAATGACGGCTTTTTTTACCGCGACGCCGGGACCGAAAAAGCGTTCAGCGTTTTGCTTGAGTTGGCGAAGAATGTAAGCGGATACTTCCGGGGGCGTCAGCTCGCGCGTACCCAGCTTGATGCGAAGCACCTCACCCGCAACCAAGTCTTCCGCCAGTCTGAAAGGGAAAAATTTTAGCTCATCCTGAACATCTTCAACCCCGCGCCCCATCAGGCGCTTCACAGAATACACTGCGCGATCCGGCGTCTCTAGCAAGCTCTTTCGCGCGCCATTGCCGACGACAAAGCGATCGCCCGCGGACAGCGCAACCACTGAAGGAACCAGGTTTGAGCCGTCTTCACCGGGAATGACCACCGGTTCGTCGCCCTGCATAAAGGCAATCAGCGAATTGGTCGTGCCCAGATCGATGCCTACTACTCGTTCATCCGCCATGCGTCATTCAATCCATTTCCCGAGATGCCCTTTGCTAGCCCTTCAGTGCCGCTTCCACATCGCGCAGCAGGTTGCGAATGTAACTGCGACGATTGAGCAAGTCGACCATTTTCCGTTGTGCAGCTTGCTGTGTCTCTTCATCGTTCGCATTCGCCGCCGAATCCCACTCGATCCACAAGCGCTGCAAGTCCTGCTGGGATGTTTCCATCTGCGCAGAAAAATTCTGTTTTGCCGCTTCCAGACTACCGCGCGCTTCCGGATCATCCGCCCCGCCGGCCCTGGCCATGCGCATCTCTTCCAGTTGCATGTTCAACTCGAAAACCTCTTCCAGCAGGTCCGGTGGAACCACTGGCTGCTTCGCCGTCCCACTTTCTGCCGCTCGGTCAGAAGCATTGCGGGACTGCTCTTCCAGGCGAATCCCCGCGAGGCCCAACAGATATTCCGTCCGTGCCAGCGGATCACGCAACGTCCGCCACGCATCGTTCAACACTGAACTTTTCTCCAAGCTCCATCGTTGCTCGTCGGCACTGGCGCGAGCATACAAGTCTGGATGAAACTTCCGGCTGAGTCGATAGAACTGCTTTTCCAACGCAGCCGTGTCCAACTGAAACCGGCGCGGCAAGCCGAAGAAAGTAAAATAATCTGCCGGAATGTACGGCTGCAGCTTGCCGCAGTTCGCGCAGAACTGCGTGTCGGCGTCGTTTTCGCTGCCGCACGACCAGCAAATAAGCTTCTTCGATGGTTCGGCAACGACTGTCATGCGTTCTCTCTTGACTGATTGCAGGTCAGAACCAGCGTGTCAGGCATACGCTGCGGCGTCAACCGCAACCTGGCATGGCGTCGATGCGTCAGCCAGAGAAAGACGACCCGCAACCGCACGATTTGGTAGAGTTCGGATTGATGAAGTTGAAGCCTTGGCGCATCAACGTTTCTTCATAGTCCAGGGTCATGCCGTTCAGATAAATAAACGACTTGGGATCGACGAAGACGCGCACGCCATCGTAGTCGTACACGCGGTCACGCTCGCGCGGCTGGGTATCGAAGCGGATGTTATAGCTGAGCCCCGAACATCCGCCGCCCTGCACGCCCAGTCGCAAGCCGCCTTGATCGGGAGCGATGTTTTCCTTCGCCATCGCCACACGAATTCGCTTCAGCGCACGATCTGTGACGTGAATTCCCTTTTGCGGCGAATTCGGCGTACTGAAAATCTCTCCCGTGTGCCGAACGAAATGGCCTTCCGATCGGTCCTGTATCGAACCCGTCGTGCTGATCGTAACTGGTTCCAACGCGCTCATCTCCCACGTCCTAATCTGCGCCGAAGCGATTTGCAAATCCGATGCCGGCTGCGCCGTCGAACTTAGTTCGCTGCGACTGCAACCGGAGCCGAAGCTGGCTCGCCCGCGACAACATTCTTCTTCTTCCAATCGCCAATGGCGGCGCGAATCGCATCTTCCGCCAGCACGGAACAGTGAATCTTCACCGGCGGCAATGCCAACTCTTTCACAATGTCCGTGTTTTTGATTTCCAGCGCTTCGTCCACCGTCTTGCCCTTCACCCACTCGGTGGCGAGGGAAGAGGAAGCGATTGCCGAACCGCAGCCGAAGGTCTTGAACTTGGCGTCCTCGATGACACGCGTTTCCGGATTCACTTGAATCTGGAGTCGCATCACGTCGCCGCATTCCGGCGCACCCACCAGGCCCGTGCCTACTGCGGTGCTGTTCTTGTCCATCTGGCCAACGTTGCGCGGATTGTTGTAGTGCTCGATTACCTTGTCGCTATATGCCATACATCCTCCAAATACTGTGAACTGAAAAACTTGTGCGCCGCTGTTAGTGCGCCTGCCATTGGACCTTCGTCAGATCGATGCCCTCTTTCGCCATTTCGTACAGCGGCGAAAGCTCACGCAGTTTCCGCACCACGTCGACGACCTTGTCGGCAACATAATCGACTTCGGCCGGGGTATTGAATCTTCCCAACCCAAATCGAATCGAGCTATGCGCAACGTCATCTCCAAGTCCAAGAGCCTTCAATACATAGGACGGCTCCAGCGTCGCCGAGGTGCAGGCCGAACCGCTCGAAACCGCGATGTCGTTGATTCCCATCAGCAGCGATTCGCCCTCGACGTGGATAAAGCTCATGTTCAGATTTCCCGGCAGGTGATGCTCCATGGAACCGTTCACATGGATGAAATCCAGATTGGATTCGAGCTTCTTCCGCAGCCGATCGCGCATCGCCAAAAGCTTCTCGGTTTCTTCGGCCATCTCCAGTCGAGCAATCTCACATGCCTTGCCCAATCCAACAATGCCGGGAACATTCAATGTGCCGGAACGCATACCGCGCTCGTGGCCGCCGCCATCCATCTGCGCTGCAATCTGCACCCGCGGGTTGCGCCGGCGAACATACAATGCGCCAACGCCCTTGGGGCCATAGATTTTGTGCGCGGTCAAAGACAGCACGTCTATGTTCATCGCATTCACATCGACGGGAATCTTTCCGACTGCCTGCACTGCGTCGGTATGGAACAGGATGCCGCGCTCGTGGCAGAGCTTGCCAATCTCTGCCACCGGCTGAATGACGCCAATCTCATTGTTCGCAGCCATGATGGTGACGAGAATGGTCTTGTCGTCGATGGCCCGCTTCAAATCTTCCATCTCGATCAGGCCGTCGGCATTCACCGGCAAATAGGTTACGCGGTAGCCCTGCTTCTCCATCCGCTTGCAGGTATCCAGCACCGCTTTGTGTTCCGTAACCTGGGTAATGATGTGGTTGCCGCGCTCGCGATACATCTCCCCAATGCCTTTAATGGCGAGGTTGTTGCTCTCCGTAGCGCCGGAGGTAAAAATAATTTCCTTGGCCGTCGCGCCAATCAATTTGGCGATCTGCTCCCGCGCCAGATCGACTGCCTGCTCCGCTTCCCAGCCAAAGGAGTGGTTGCGGCTGGCAGCGTTTCCAAACTTGTTGCTAAAAAATGGAATCATTGCCTCCAGCACACGAGGATCCATGGCTGTTGTGGCATGGTTATCCATGTAGATTGGCAGCTTCACTCCGGCGGGTAATTTCGGTTCACTTAGAACGGTACTCATCGATGCTCCTTGTTAGGCAAAACTCTGTGGTACTTCTCCGAACTACGCACGCGACATGGAATGGCTCAACGTAACCAGCGAGCCGGCTTGAACACGGCGCGAATATCCCGAGGCCCCTAATTTAGATTCGTCGCAGAGATCGGAGATGCGCATCTCGACCAACAAATCTCGGATCGTGTCGTTCAGCTTCCGCAGCGGCTCTTTCACAATGCAGGAGCTCAACAGATCGCAGTCGCCATGGCTGGTGGTGCAGGACGCAATGAACAGCGGTCCTTCGATCGATCGGATCACCTCGAATGCGGTAATCTCACTCGCCGGGCGCGCCAAAGAATACCCGCCATGCAATCCAGCGTGCGAAATCACCAAGCCAGAGCGAGCCAACGCCTGCAAAATCTTGGCCAGCAACGGCGGGGGAATGCGATACGCCTCCGCCATGTCCTTGGCGCTCTGCGTCGGATTGCCGGGATGCTCGGCAAGGTGCTTCAGCGCCATCAGCGCATAGTCCGATTTTTTGGTGAGACGCAGCATGGATTTCCGGCCCTTTACCGATAGAATGTAGTCAAGCACGCAGTCGCCTGACGGACATTTCCCTCGACAAAGTTATTATAGGACTCTTTCAGTCCGAGTTGCAAGCGCAAGCTGTTCACGCAATTCGATCCGCACTGGCAAAGGTTTCCGGAAGAAATTCCCGGTCAATCCGTCCATCTTCCTAACAGCCTGCGCAGCAGCAAAGCCTGGCCCAGGTGATAGGCACTGTGATCCAGACAGCCTAAGGCCTGCAGCAGAGCAGTACGTCCGTCGCTCCCCGGAATGGGCGAAAACAAGTCCGTCGAAGGGTAGAGAAGCAGCGCCTCAAACTCGCGCATGGCAAGATGATATCCCGCGAGATTTTCTTCCCAGGCGGCGCCATCGGCCAAACCTCCGATTCCAAAATCTTAAGGCCCCTGTGAATTCGCTCAATTCCGCAAATTTTCTTTTGACAAACAGCATCTACATACGGGACACTGGCGCAATCGGGAAGACTCCCGCATCGAAAACACATAGCCATGGAAGCCTGCAAGCACCCACGCGTGCGTGTACTAACTCGCGAAGAAGATGCCGAATTTGTCGAATGTCTGGAATGCGGCGAGGTCTTCGACTCGCACGAGTTTACGGATATGGAGATCGAAGAGAAAAGTATGAAAAACACTGAGGCTGACGAATAGCTCCGGTTGTGCCTTGCTCCGTGTACCGCGAACAGGTTGCGATTTGTCCAGAGAACCTGGCTTTAGGCGATACCGCCCCGGGGATGAGTCCAAGAAACTGATCCCTGCTAACCTCGTACGCCGGCTTCTGTTTCGACTGGAGATCCCAGCCTCCGGCTGCTGCGCCAAAGATAATGAAATCCGGAGAGTACTGTCAGCCACAGTGTTGCCTCCAGCGACGCATGGCGCGTCCATAGCACCCAATAGGCAGGGTGCGTCTGTGCCAGAACAACAGAGCAGACGGCGAGAATCTGAGCCACCGTATTCGCCTTGCCCAGCCAACTGGGATGGAAATCGCGCGTGCCGGTGGTCGCGTACAGCAGCGCTGAAATAATCACAATGCCTACATCCCGGCTGAAGACCATGACCGTAATCCGCAAAGAGACCAGGCCGACGTGCGTCAGCACCAAAAAAAGCGTGCTTAACAGCATTTTGTCCGCAATGGGATCCAGGTAGGAACCAAGCTCCGTCCGCTGGCGAAATATGCGGGCCAGGGCGCCGTCGAGTCCATCGCTGACGCCGGCAACCACCATCAAAATAAATGCACGATGGTAGTGGCCATACAGAATCGCTAGAACAAGGAAGGGCACAATGGAGAGCCGAAGCAACGTCAACTGATTCGGCAAGGCACGTAATTGGCGCAGCGCGAGAATGGGGATGTCCTGATTCATCCTAACGCAACCTGCGAAATCGGAGGACGCAGGTTGCCCGCGCCACTTCTTGGCATTAGAATCGACAGAGTGCTTGTAGGCGCGTAGCTCAGTTGGTTAGAGCGCTACCTTGACACGGTAGAGGTCAGGAGTTCGAGTCTCCTCGTGCCTACCATATGCTTCATAGACTTATCGCCAATTTGCATTTTTCCTCCCTGCACATTACTGCACAATAAGAGAAACGACCGGCTTCTGGGCCGAGAGCGGTGCCGTTTTGACCATGTCGATGACATGGCTTTGCGCCTGCCTCGCGTCCTCACTGAAGGCCTGCGTGTACAGATCCATCGTGGTCGAGAATTTGGCATGGCGAAGGAGCTCCTGGACGACTTTCATGTCTTCTCCGTTGGCCTTCAAGAGCGAGGCATACGACCTGCGGAAGCTATGCCAGCCGATCCGTTTCTTGATCCCGAGTTTTTCCGCCAGCGGCAAGAGATGCCGCTTTCGAATCATGTCGGGCCAGTACGGCTTGCGCCCCTTCTTCAGATGGGACGCGAAGAGCCAATCGGAATCGTCAGGATAGGGTGCCACGGCCCGCCACGCTTTCAAATCCTCAAGCTGGCATGCATGCAGCGGAACCAGTTTGCGTGATATCTCCGTCTTGGTGTTTCCCTCCCGGCCCTTGACCACGCTCCGCGTAACCGAAGCGGTTCCGTTGTCGAAGTCAACGTCGCTCCACTTCAGTCCCACCGCTTCGCTGATACGCAATCCGTTGCCGAATTCTATCGAGATCATCGCACGCTCCCGCAGTTGCGATCCTTCCCAGAGAGCACGCACTTCGCCGGCCGATAGAATGTCCGGCGTCCGGCTGCGCTTTCCGCTTTGCCGAACCAGCTTGATCGGATTGTGTCCCTGCGGAACGAACTCGTGCCTCTGGGCATGAGTAAACAGACAAGAGAAGACATTGCGGATTTTTTGCCGGCTCGGGTCCGCGAGAGCGCGGCGCGTCTTTTTCCCGCTCAGCGTGGCCAGCCATGTTTCGACTTCAACAGCCTTGATTTCCATCATCCGTGTCTTTCCCCATCTTGGCAGGATGTAGGAGGTGAGGTTGTCCAAGTAGTTTTGCTTGGTGGACCAGGATCGTCTCGCGTTGGAGACAGAGAGCTCGACATCCTGAAAGTGGCATGCAACCATGCCCACCGTATGGATCTGGAACGCTGCGCCCAGATCGTTGATACTGAGTCGCAAGAGGTCGGCAGCTTTCTGGGCCTGCGATTCCGTTCGATACTCGCGGGTCGTACCCACGACGGCCTGCCGCTGCACGTGGCGACCGTCGGAAAGTGTAACCCGGTAACGCAAGACCCATTCCGTTCTGCCATCAGCACGACGCTGCTTGAGCAAGCTTCCTTTCTGATACCGCTGCCGTGAATTCATTGAATGCTCCCAGTCTCACGGCGCGGGTCGCGGTTGGAATGTACTCGGCCCCGCATCCACACATCAAGTTCGCTCAGCAGGAATAGCCAGCGCCGGCGCTGTCCATCCCCGCGAGGATGAGCCGGTACTTTGCCTTCACGAGCCAGTTTTTGAATCATGCGGGGCTTCGTGCGAATGAACGGGCCCGCCACATCGGCCTCAACATAGGGCTCAAGGACGGCGGGTTGAGAAACCAAGGAAGGATTAATACCATGCAGACTATTCAAGGGGTGAAACCTCTCTGCGCGTGATCCGCGCCTTTACGGAAAAGCCGGGTCTAATACATACAGGCAACATGCAGTCTTAATACAAAACTACACCTTCGATTTCCTACCTGTCAACTACATAAAGGCTGAATGTGCTAATATTTGCTCATCGGCCATTCAGGCCGGAGGGCTAACCGATGGAAGCTATTCATGATGAACCGCTTAATCCACTTCAGATCTTTCTTTTAGTACTCGTAGGCTACGGGTTAGCGTCTCCGTATGACCTGTTGTCGAAGGCGGGGTTGGGACCTGGCCTGACCAGCCCGGCATTAAAGCGTCTGAAAGAAGGCGGCTTGCTCACGAGCACATCGGGACCGCGAAATCGTCTACGGTATGCCCTGACGGAGAAAGGCGTAAAGATGCTGCGGGAGAGCATCAGGCCAGGCGACGCGAGCTACTGGGCGGCGGGGCCAGCCGACATTTATGAGTCTTTGCCGCGAGGAGTCACTCTCGCTTGGCTATTTTTTGGAGTTAAAGAAGCTCACCGGGGCTTCGTCCGGGCCGCAGAACAATTGTTGATTCTGGCGGGAAGGAGACAGCGTGAAGCTGAAGAACTGCACAGTTCCCTGCTCCGCCTCAAATCCGAGATCGGGAACGGGGCTTCTGCCGCTGCCAACGGGATGCTTGTCTCCACGGCCTATCAATGGATCAGGGCTGAGAGTGATACCACTCTGTTTCGACTGGAAGCCGCAGCGGTTGAGCGATTAGGTCAAGTCCTTGCAGAGTTGCCGCCAGTGCTCCCTTTTGGGGAAAGAGATGGAGTTTTGTAAAATCATCCTGCTCTGGCATTACGCCTGTCGCCGGCTGGCGAGCGACTGAAGGACGGAGTGCCACGTTCCGGGCGCTTGCGACGCCTCTCCGAAGCAGCTCATTTTCTTCAACAAGGCAATCGCATGCTGCTTGGGCCGCTGCAGTTGTCGTTCTTCGATACCGATCTGGGTGAGAGCGAACCCTCGAAATCGGTGACGAAGACGCGTAAAGCCAGGAAGCCTGCCCGTGGTCGTTCCAGGGGACCGGAACCCTCGTAGGGCCTTTTGGAACACCCTGGCAACGCCTTCTCGTAGCTTGCGACTATCTTCAGCCTGGCGCCCTCGCAGAAATCCTTGGTGGGAGGGCTTTCTCACCCTCAAGTTACCTTTGTTGCGCAGATTCGCCTTTCACTTCCATTCCTTGCGTCGACCTGTGATACGCTCCGCTCGGGAGTCTTCATCGTCAATCGAGTCCCTTGCGGCTGGCCCGCTGCCTGCCGCATGCAGAGAATGCGGATGGATGGGAAAGGATTCACAAGCCTGATGTCCGCCGAGGAAAGGGTTTCGCGGCCTTCAACCACGCGGGCAATCAGCACAATTGGAGGCGGCATGGGAAATAAAACTCACGTGGAGAGATTTGACAAATTGTCAAATC
>JAJZCA010000136.1 GCA_021798735.1 Acidobacteriota bacterium
TCAAACCGCTAATCGCGGACGGCTCGGCGACGTTGATTAACGGTACTTCCGATTGGGTCAATGAGGAAGAACTGGACATTCGCAACGGTTTTCGCTGGAGTCCAGACGGGCTTTCGATTGCCTATTGGCAATTTAATACCAGCGGTGTAGGTGTCTACACTCTAATCAATGACACTGCAGAAGAATACCCAGTCGTGAAGCAGTATCCCTATCCGCAGGTCGGAACAGTTAACTCCGCGGTCCGTGTGGGCGTCGTCAGCGTCGATGGTGGATCTACACATTGGATGAAAGTTCCGGGAGATCCGCGAGAGCACTATATCGCACGGATGGATTGGGCTGGCAACTCAAATGAACTAGTTCTGGAAGTGCTGAATAGGCTTCAGAATGACAATAAGGTGTTGCTGGCAGACGTACACACAGGTTCTGTCCGGAAACTTCTTGAAGATAAAGATCCCGCATGGGTGGACGTGGTGACCTCGTTTCAATGGGCCGATGCCGGAAAAAGTTTGCTCTGGTTGAGTGAACGTGACGGATGGCGTCATGTCTATAATGTGCCGAGAACGGGAGGGCCTCCGAAACTATTGACGCGAAGCCCCTGGGACGTCATCAAAGAAGTTGCAGTCGACGATCGGAACGGCTGGCTCTATTACATCGCTTCACCCACCAATGCCACTCAGCGATACCTCTATCGCGTGCGCCTCGATGGCCAAGGTTCTCCTGAACGTGTAACACCTGCGGACGAACCTGGCACACACAGTTACGATATTTCGCCTGATGGCCACTGGGCTTTTCATACATACTCTACTGCCGATCATCCGCCAGTAACAGATCTTATTCGTCTTCCCAGCCACCGCAGAATACGCGTACTCGAAAGTAATGAGGCCTTGGCAACGAAAGTGAAAGAACTGATCTCGTCGCCAACGCAGTTCTTCCAGGTGACAATCGACAATGGAGTAAAAATCGATGGCTGGATGATCGAACCCCCGCACTTCAATCCAAAAAGAAAGTATCCCGTTCTGGTTTATGTATATGGCGAGCCGGCGGCAGTAACGGTAACTGACAAATGGGGTGGCGACACAACCTTATTTCATCGTGCCATTTCCAACGACGGGTATATCATCTTGAGTTTTGACAATCAGGGTACGCCTGCGCCAAAAGGTCGTGCATGGCGCAAGATTATCTATGGCAGCCTCGGGCCGCTTTCCTCTGCACAACAGTCTGAGGCCATCCTGGAATTTGCCAAAGAACATCGCTATGTGGACCGTTCTCGTATGGCTGTCTGGGGCTGGAGCGGAGGAGGCTCGAATACGTTGAATCTTATGTTCCGATATCCTGGTCTTTTCGCAGCAGGAATGGCCGTAGCCCCAATGGCCGATCAGCGCCATTACGACACGATATATCAGGAGCGCTACATGGGTCTGCCGAGAGACAACCCCAAAGGCTACCACGACGGTTCGCCAATCAATTTTGCTCAGGGACTAACGGGGAACCTGCTCATTGTTCACGGTTCGGGAGACGACAACTGCCACTTTCAGGTCACCGAATTGCTTGTCAATCGGCTCATTGGACTTGGAAAATCTTTCGAGTTTATGGATTACCCGAATCGTACGCATGCACTGTCGGAGGGGCCTGGAACTTCTTTTCATCTGCGCAGCCTGCTGGCACAATATCTGGAAGAGCACCTTCCGCCTGGCGGATCGTCCCTGTGAGGGACGTGGGTTCAGGTGTCGTTCCGACTTCGCGATTCAATCCTGATACAGGATTTTTCGGCCAACCTCCTGGCCTGATGTTTCTTTTTTTTGTTGAGATGTGGGAGCGCTTCTCCTATTACGGAATGAAGGCGTTGTTGGTGCTGTATCTAGTCGATGCTCAGCGGTGGTCGATCAGTCGTGCCGCCAATCTGTATGGCAATTACACGGCGCTTGTATATATTGCTCCATTGCTTGGGGGCTACATAGCGGATAAATTCTTAGGAACCCGAAGGTCTTTGTTTTGGGGTGGTGTGATTATCGCGTGCGGGCACTTTACCCTGGCTTTCCAAGCAAACTCTACCTTCTATTTTGGGCTAGGACTCATCATTCTAGGCACGGGACTATTCAAGCCGAATGTTTCGACCATGGTCGGCCAGCTCTATGCGCCGGAAGATAAGCGGCGCGACGCGGGCTTCACCATCTTCTTTATGGGTATCAGCGTGGGTGCACTGTTCGCTCCGTTAGCCTGTGGCTACCTGGCGCAAAGGGTCGGGTGGAATTACGGGTTTGGTGCCGCCGGGGTTGGAATGGTGCTTGGCTTGCTTTTGTATCTTTGGGGCCGCAAGCGCTATTTACCAGGAATTGGATATCTTTCCACACCTGCAACCGAAGAAGATCGGACGATCACTCCAGTTACTCCAGAAGACAGAAAAAGAATTCTGGCAGTCATCATTGTGGTAATCATTACGATTCCTTTTTGGGCATGCTATGAGCAGGTAGGCAGTTCATTAAGCCTCTTTGCTGACAAGCACGTCGCGCGAACGCTAGGGCATTTCGTGATCCCCGCCAGTTGGTTTCAATCGATTAACCCCATCGTTATTTTGGCATTCGCTCCGTTACTTGCCCTTTTGTGGAAATATCTAGAGAGAAAACGACGAGAACCATCGGCCCCAACAAAAATGGTGGCTGGATACTTGTTCCTTGCCGCCGGTTTTGGATTCGCTACATGGGCGGGTTTCCGTAGCGAAACATTTCTTTTGGTGAGTCCACTTTGGTTTGTTGCGACAGATCTTTTTCGCTCCTGGGGCGAACTAATGCTCTCTCCTGTTGGACTTGCATATGTAACTGAAATAGCCCCTACGCGTTATGGCTCGCGGCTCATGGCCGCATGGTTTCTAGCGGAGGGGATCGGCAATAAGTTTGCTGGATCCATTGCAGCGCATTCCGGTTCAATTCGCGCTGGAAGGTTTTACGCAATGTTCGTCATTATTGCAGTCGTTTCCACTATCGCATTGATAGCGCTCATTCCATTGCTGAGGCGGTTAGCCTCACAACCAAGTCAGACTTAGTCATCATGGAGCGATGACCAGTTCAATGCCCTGGCAGCGGGTTAAGCTGTGATTCTGGAAAGAAGCACAGTTCGTGAGCCACAAGCGGAGAGGGTGAGCGCAACGTGAACCACGGATTCTACGCCGTAAGCAATGGGATGGACGCCCCGATCGAAACGGCATCGAGAGTTGCCGTCCTATCGGTTGATATCTCTGTGGTTTCCGCACGGAAGCCTGCGATACACTGAGCAATAACCCATGGAAACCAAGCAAACAGCCGGGCCCTCCACCATTGTCATTCTCGATTTTGGCTCTCAATACACGCAATTGATTGCGCGACGGATTCGCGAGCAAAACGTCTTCTCTGTCGTTCTCCCGTGCACTGCTCCCTTCGCTTCCATCCGGCAATTGAATCCAGCCGGCGTCATTCTTTCCGGCGGCCCCAGTTCGGTGTATGACGCGGACGCTCCGCCCGCGGATGCGCGTGTGCTGGCGATGGGCGTGCCGGTGCTGGGCATTTGTTATGGCCTGCACTTCATCCTGCATGAATTGGGCGGCAAAGTGCGTTCTGCCGACCGGCGCGAGTATGGCCATGCCGATGTCGAAGTTGTCCGCCCCACCGCGCTGTTCGAAGGCCTGCCGACGCATCTTCCAGTCTGGATGTCCCATGGCGATGAGGCGCTGGAGCTGCCCGCGGGCTTTTCTCTCATCGCAAAAACTTCCAACGCCGTCGCCGGTATTGCCAACGAATCGAGTCGTATTTGGGCGGTGCAGTTTCATCCGGAGGTCCACCACACGCGGCAGGGCAAAGAGCTGCTGCGGAATTTTCTGTTCCGCATTTGTAAAGTGGCGCCCGACTGGACGCCGGAGCATTTCATACAGACCACGGTCGAGCGCATCCGCGCCCAAGTCGGCGAAGGCCACGCCATCTGCGGTCTTTCTGGCGGCGTGGATTCCTCTGTGGCCGCTGTTCTGGTTGACCGCGCCATCGGCGAGCGACTCACCTGCGTTTTTGTAGACAATGGAGTGCTGCGCAAAGATGAGTTTCGTAAGGTTCAGGAAAACCTCCGCGATAAACTCGGCCTGAACCTGATTGGTGTCGATGCCAGCCAGCAATTTCTGTCGCTGCTCGCCGGGGTTACTGACCCTGAAATAAAACGCAAAATCATTGGCAATGAATTCATCGCGGTTTTCGATCGGGAGGCGCATCGCATCGCGCAGCAAACCGGCTCCGTCGATTGGCTGGTGCAGGGAACTCTCTATCCCGACGTGATCGAGTCCTCATCCGTCAAGGGACCATCGCAGACCATTAAGAGCCACCACAACGTCGGCGGTCTGCCGGAGACGATGAAGCTGAAATTGATTGAGCCTTTGCGCGACCTGTTTAAAGATGAGGTCCGTCGCATTGGTCGCGATCTGGGCATGCCGGAAGATATCTTGCAGCGCCAGCCGTTCCCTGGTCCTGGGTTAGCCGTGCGAATTGTAGGGGAAGTTACCCCCGAACGTGTCGCGATTCTTCAGGAAGCTGACGAAATTGTTGTCGATGAAATCAAAGCGGCAGGACTGTATCGCCAGATATGGCAATCGTTCGCCGTGTTGCTTCCGGTACGAAGTGTGGGCGTGATGGGCGATCAGCGCACCTACGCCTATACCTGCGCGATCCGCGCTGTGAGCTCTGAGGACGGCATGACGGCCGACTGGGTACCTCTGCCCTATGAGGTGCTGAAACGCATGTCCAGCCGCATCGTCAATGAGGTGAAAGGCATCAATCGCGTGGTCTACGACATCACCTCCAAGCCGCCCGGCACGATCGAGTGGGAGTAGCGTCATGGATCTGACCCAATCAAGCGAGCACTGGCAGCAGATGTATTCCACTCGGCAAGAACAGGAACTGAGTTGGTTCGAGGATGCTCCGAACATTTCACTGGAGCTTCTGCTGACGTCCCAATTGGACAAAGATGCTCCAGTGCTGGATATTGGCGGCGGGGCCTCGCGGCTGGCGGATGCCTTGCTGGACCGAGGTTTCACGCAACCCACTGTGCTCGACATTTCCGAGGCGGCGCTTGAGAAATCCAAACTGCGGTTGGCCAATCGCGCGTCACAAGTACGATGGATCACCGCCGACATTACCAGATGGGAGCCGGACAGGGAGTACCGTGCCTGGCATGATCGTGCCGTCTTCCATTTTTTTACGGAGGAGGAGCAACGGCTCGCTTATCGCTCAGCCCTGGAAAAAGCCTTGACGCCCGGCGGCGTCGTGGTCATTGGCACGTTCGCGCTCGATGGTCCGGAGCGGTGCAGCGGTCTTCCGGTCAGGCGCTACTCGCCGGAAACTCTGACTGCGGAACTAGGCCGATCCTTTTCCCTCGCAACTGTTCGCATGGTTGACCATGTGACTCCCGCCGGCAAGATGCAGCGGTTTCAGTTCAGCCGGTTTGTTCGCAAGTAGACGGCTACCGGTCGGCGATCGCCAACTGCATCCGTGTGTTCTTCGCGAACAGGACCTCGTGTCCGTGCATGATCCAGCGCCGAACGACGGATTGACCTGCTGCGTAGTATGCGAATATCGAGATGGTGGTTCCGCTGACAAAGAGTATGGAAAGGATCCGCGCCGGCAACCCAAAGCCGTTGCTGGTCGTGGCGGCGTCCACTTGGTTTTGATTGGTATCGACTGCGTTTGCGCCTGCCAGATAACCGAGCACAAGCGGATCCATGTATTTCCCTTTGTCCGCGTTCGCGTGAGCCCCGCCTTCGGAATCCAGAGTGACATTCTGGCCTTTCTTGCCTTCCACGGCAGTCATCTGCGCATGCACGGTCTCCATGGTTCCTGCGGGCAGCTTGACCTGCCGGAACGTAAATCGCAGCGTCCCATTCCGCCCCCAAAATCGTGCGGGTTTCGCCTGGGTCACTACCCCGACCAAATGAGTGCCGTTTGGCAGGATCACATCTTTATGGTTTTGACTGAGATATGGTTGCGTCAGAACGGCTTCTACCGGTGTGCCGACCTTATCGGTTTTTGAAGTTAAAGGCGTAATCAGCCGGACATCGATGGTTCCCGGTGGAATATGTCCATGCGGTGGAGTTACCGGCAACAAATGGTTGGCATTGGGATCGGGTAGGATGACAGGTTGGGTCAGCACGGCATCGAACTCGGTTCCCGTCCAGATGTCCTGCGGATGATATGGAAGCTGCCCGTAGAGTATCTGTAAGGCTTTCTCGGACTTGTGCTTGGAATGCACCGCGTTCGATATTCCTTGCTTCATGCCGGCAAATTTCGCGTGGATAGCTGCCTTGATCTTTTGTATGCGTGATTTCTTCTTGACCGGGGGACCCATTTTAACCAGGTCCGCAGTCCGCTCGGAAGCCTCCGCGTGGATTGGCAGACGCGATCCATCCGGCAGCATGACGGAAGTAAATCGGAGTACGGGCTGTTTGAGTGGGGTAAAGTCGCCGTTGAGCCGTGCCCAAGTCCGCTTGCTGCCGTGGATTGGAGTCAGGTCCGAGATGTTGCCGTAAATACGCGTGTTTACCGGTAACACTATATGGTCCACTGAGTACACAGGGTCGATCAGGCGACCTTCGATCGGCTTGCCCTTGCGCATGCGATAGCGGCGATCGATCTGGACCCGCAGAGGCAAACCGGTGGTCAGAACCGCTGTGGTGGGAGTGGAGCTTGGACGCGGCAAAACAGGAGACGCAGTGGCTGGAGTTGCAGGCTTTAGCCTTGATTGAGTCTGTCTAGGTCTGGTTGAAGGAACAAGCAAAGTGCGCGTTTGACCATGCAGGCCGAAAACGCCACATAGCAAATAGGCCATGCCTAATGCAACCGAGTTCCAACTTTGCATGCTGCCTGCTCGATTAGGAATTGGGTCGTGGCTGCGTCCTGCTTTTAGGTTACACCATACAAGGGAGCTTGCGTTGGAACGTATCTCTGCCCATCCGGCCGGGATCAATGTGCGGCGCGGACAAGTTTTATGCTTTATTTACCAATGTCGAAATTTTCTTCCATTTCGCCAATCGCAGCTTTGTCATCGATGGCTGGCTCCTCTGGGGCGACTGCATGGCCAAGGTTGACAATGGCTGCCTCCAACTCATCCTGATCGCTGACGTATGGGAGGCCCGCAAGGTCTTCTTCAATCAATAGAAACTTACGGATGTAGCGAAGCGGTTCGTCGGCAACTGCCATTTCCTTCAGGTGGTAACGCCAGGCATCCGGGATGACTGATCGCCGAATGTGGCCTTTCCGTTCAACAACTCGAATCGTCCCGTCTTTGGAGACGCGCGTGAAGGTGCTGTTGGGAACGACAAATGTCATCTTGCTGCCGGACCGCCAGAACGATTCCGCAAATTCATGCGCGAACAGCAACGCATAATAGCGTCGTTGCTCCGACAGCGTTTGCACGGACTCGAGAAAGCTGCTCCACGGCAATCCAAGGCGGAGCGTGTACCACCTGCGGAACTCAAACCCGTTGGACTTCGCTTGACGAATCAAAGCACGTAACAGTTCGGCGCGTGTCATCGGCTTCAGGGTAAAACATAATGAAGAACACTGGAAGCTGAAAGTAAAACATCGAACGTCACTTGCGTCATCGCCCAATTTAGGCCGAAACTGATATTGTTCGTCCAATCCTTATGCTCCAGGTTCTTTCAGTCCAGCCCAGGCAAATTTTCGTCGGTAATTTGTATTTGTCAAACTCCTCAAATCATGCGCGCCGGGTGCTGTACTGCTGCCTGTCCCGGTACATGCAGTTTGGATTGCTGGTCGTCATCCTGTCCGCGGTTGCGCTGCCGGTCTTTGCAACGGTCAAGGCTCCCAACGGCACCGATACCGATCCCTTGAACCTTGCGCCTGAAGTGCAGGCTGCGTATCAACACTTTTACGATCTCGATTACGCCAACGCGCAGACTCGCTTTGAGAAAATTGCCGCGGAGCATCCCACCGATCCCATGGCCGTCGATTATCTGCTGAACAACTCCGTATTTCGCGAGTTGTACCGGCTGGATCTGCTCGACACCACTCTCTACGTGGAGGATGGATTTTTGTCGGGCAAGCACCCAGTCACCGAAAACATGCAGGCCACGCGTCACATTCAGGTTTTCTATCAGCGCGCCGTCGAGCTTAGCAATCGCAGGCTTGCAGCCAATCCCAACGATGCCGATGCTTTGTTCGCTCGTGGTTTTGCGACCAGTCTCGAAACCATTTATATCGGGATGGTCGAGAAGAAATATATCGCCGCGCTCCACATGGCCTCTGCCTCACGCAAGGATGACGATGCGGTTTTGAAGCTTGACCCTAACTATGTCGATTGCTATCTGATCGTTGGCGTGCATGACTATGTGCTGGGAAGTTTGACGCTGCCATTAAAAGTTCTGGCTGGGCTGGTTGGCATTCACGGCTCGAAATCGAAGGGCATCAAAGATCTGGAGTGGGTAGGTCGAGATGGAATCATCAATTCGGTTTCAGCTCGCACTTCCCTGGCCATCTTTCTCCGGCGCGAGGCGCAGTATCCAAAAGCGATCACGGTGATTGATGGCCTGGCGCGCCAATATCCGCACAATTTTCTATTTGCGCTGGAGCAGGCAAATCTGCTGAAGGACTCGGGGCAGGGAATGCGCGCCATCGCGGCGTACCAGGCCCTGCTGCGGCTGGCGACCGCACCGGGCTGCTACTATCCCGACCCGCATCTGGAAATGGCCTACTACGGCCTTGGCGAAGCGGCCCGCGGGCAGCGGCACATCGAACAGGCAGCCAGCGCCTATGAAAGCGCAACCACGCAGCCCACTGCTTCTTCGCTGATGAAGCGGCGCGCGCATCTTGCGGCGGGAGAGATGCTGGACCTGCTAGGGCGGCGCGCGCAGGCGAAACAGCAGTATGACGCCGTCCTCGCGTTGGGAACAGATTCCGACCAGGCCGAGAGGGCCGCCAAGCTTGAAACTTCGCCGTATCGCGGCAAATAATTTTATGGATTGGGCCACGCTGCTGGAACCGGTCGGCAATAGGGTGCGTATCTTCTACTGCAGCCGGATGGATCGACCCGCAGCCCCTGGTTTTGCGGGCGGTCGGCCGACTACGGCGATTTGGCGTTCTACGGTAGGGCGTGCCCCAATGTAGCTGGACATTCACGCAGC
>JAJZCA010000137.1 GCA_021798735.1 Acidobacteriota bacterium
CCTGCTGCAGGAAAAAGGCTCGGACGGACTGTACTACACGCAGGCGCAGATTCGAGAGGTGATCGAATACGCGCGGGACCGCGGAATCCGGGTCGTTCCTGAGTTCGACATGCCCTGCCACACGACTTCGTGGTTCGTCGGCTATCCCCAACTCGCCAGCGGAAAGGGGCCGTACCAGATCGCACGCAGGTTTGGCGTATTGAATGCCGCGATGGATCCTACACAGGAGAGCACCTACACGTTCCTCAATACTTTTATCGGAGAAATGACCGCGCTATTTCCCGACCAGTATTTTCACATTGGCGGTGACGAGTGCAATGGAAAAGAATGGAACGCCAATCCGCGGATTCAGGCTTTCATGCGTGCGCACGGTTTCCGCGATAACGCAGCCCTGCAAGCCTATTTCACAGGCAGAGTGCAGAAACTGGTTGCAGCCCATCACAAGGTCATGGAAGGGTGGGATGAAGTGCTGCAGCCGAATACGCCGAAGGATGTCCTGATTCAATCCTGGCGCGGTCCCACCGCTCTGGCGGTCGCGGCCCGGCAAGGGAATCGCGGCATCCTTTCGACAGGCTATTACATCGATTTGAACCAACCGGCGTCGGAACATTATCTGGCCGATCCGCTCGGTGGCGACGCAGCCACTCTCACTCCGGCGCAAAAGGCGCGCATTCTTGGCGGCGAGGCGACGATGTGGAGCGAGTATGTCACTCCGGAAAATATTGACAGCCGCATCTGGCCGCGAACTGCGGCCATCGCCGAGCGATTCTGGTCGCCGGAGCAGGTTCGGGATGTACCCTCGATGTACGAGAGGCTCGCCGTTGTATCGCAGAAATTGGAGAATTACGGTCTCAACGTCGACTTCTTTACCGATCGGATGTTACAACGCATGACTGGTGAAACCGATCCAGTGCCGCTGAAGGTGTTGGCTGCTGTTGTACAACCTCCATTGGGATATGAGCGTGAGAGTTTGGCGAAATACACCACCTTTACGCCTCTCAATCGCCTTGTGGATGCGGTTCCTCCAGAAAGCGAGACGGCCCGCCGATTCAATGACCTTTCCAAAGTGATCGCATCGGGAAAGGCGACGCCGGAGCAGTTTGAGCAGGCGAAGCAATGGCTAGGGCTGTGGCGCGATAACGATGCCAAGCTGCAACCGTTGCTGGTGAAATCCGAGTTGACCGTGGATTTGGTGCCGGTTTCGCATACTCTGGCGCAAGTGGCAACGCTCGGCCTGCAGGCATTGGACGACATCGAAAACAATCGCGTCGTCAGCGCAGACACGCAACGGCAAAATTTGGCGGCGCTCAAAGTTGCTGAAAAGCCTCAGGCGGTTGTGGTCGACATGGTAGTGCCGTCGGTTGAACTGCTTGTGCAGGCAACCAGGACCCCGTAGCGTCGCAACCGTTCCCACTCAACCGGTACGGCGAAGGCGGCCAGTTTAAATTGAAGGGAGAATACATCATGCAGCGACGTGATTTTTGCAAGCTCATGGCCGCAACCGCAGCGGCAGCGGCCGTACCCTCGGTGGCGCAAACGACGGATGCGACGCAGCCGCCCATGCCCACGGGCTTCGATACGTTCACTGAGGACTATGCCGCGTTTTGTGCCACGCCCGCGGATCAGCGAGTGTTCTATGCGTATGAAGGCGGCCAATTCATCCAGAAAAAGCTCGACGAAAAAACATGGACGCCGACAGGCTGGGGCTCGCCTCCGAGTCTGCCCGTTCCCGGCGGTTCCTGGGACGGCGTTCCCATGAATTCTCCCATCGCCAATCTTGCCGGCGAGGGACCGTACAAGCCTACCTGGGATTCTTTATTGCAGTACGACGCGCCGGAATGGTATCGCGATGCCAAGTTTGGCATCTGGGCCCATTGGAGTCCACAATGCGTCCCGGAGGCTGGCGACTGGTATGCCCGCGACATGTACCGGGAAGAATCCAGCGACAACAAATATCAACTGCAACATTATGGGCATCCTTCCAGGTTCGGGTACAAAGACCTGTGCGCGCAGTGGACGCTTCTCAACTGGGAGCCGGATGCGCTGATCGAGCGGTACAAAAAAGCGGGCGCGAAATTCTTTGTCGCTCTCGCCAATCATCACGATAGTTTCGACACCTGGGACTCGAAGCATCAGCCATGGAATGCGACTAACATCGGTCCGCATCGCGACGTTGTAGGCACCTGGGCGACATCCGTGCGCAAGCAGGGACTTCGACTCGGCGTCACTGTGCATCAGGCCCGCAATTGGTGGTGGTTTCAGCCTTCGCACGGAGCAGATAAGAGCGGCCCCTTCGCGGGCGTTCCATACGATGGTGACCTGGTGCAGGCGCAGGGCAAAGATCAATGGTGGCAGGGCTTGGATCCGCAGCGCCTCTATGGCGCGAAGCATCCGCACAATGCGCTGCCGGATGTTTCCTATGTAAAAAATTTCTACGATCGCACCCGCGATCTGATCGATCGGCACGACCCTGACCTGCTCTACTTCGACAATCCGTTATTTCCGCTGGGATGGGGCGGCATGAATATCGGAGCCTACTTCTACAACCGCAACCTGAAGAGGCACGGCGGAAAGATGGAAGGCGTCATCAACATCAAAGAGGTGCCCGATCGCCTGGCGAAAGCCGTTGTCGCCGACTACGAACGCGGCCTCACCAGCAAAATCATGCCGCGCGCGTGGCAATCGGAAACCTGCATCGGCGAGTGGCATTACAACCGCAGCCTGTTTGAAAAGCCGGGAGAGTTTGGCGGCTATCTACCGCCGCGCGACGTGATTCACTGGCTGATCGATACGGTCAGTAAGAACGGCACCATGGTCCTGAACATCCCCGGAAGGCCCGACGGCACCATTGACAGTAAGGAGATCGCGGTGCTGGACAAAATCGCCGACTGGATGCAAGTGAACGGGGAAGCGATCTATGCCACTCGGCCATGGAAGATTTACGGAGAGGGACCGGACGTGGTGAAGAGCGGATCGTTTCAAGGCACCAGCATCAGCAAGCTGGATGCGAAGGACATCCGCTTTACCAGGAATAAATCCAATACTGTGATCTACGCGATTGCCCTCGGCTGGCCGGTTGGCGAGTTTGTGATTCAGTCGCTGGGGTCGGGGAATGCCACGCAGCCCGGAAAAATTGAACATGTGCAACTGCTGGGCACAGACGAAAAGCTGAAGTGGAAGCAGATGCCGGATGGATTGCGAGTGGAATTGCCGCGTCGTTTTCAGCCGGCGAGCGACTTCGCCGCGGCGCTCAAGATTTTGTTGGCTTGAACGTACGTCGCGGAGATAGCTCCTGTATGTTCGCCGGCAGTAGAGACGCCATTACAGTAGAAGTATGCAGTGCGATTTAGCGGCAAGGGAGGCGGGAACGACGAAAAGTGAAGCGAATCATTGATGGTGTACTGAAGTTCCAGACGGATGTGTTTCCCAATCAGAAGGCGCTGTTTCAGCAACTGTCCAACGGGCAGCGCCCTCAGGCGATGTTTATTGGGTGCTCGGATTCCCGCGTCATTCCCGAACTGTTCATGCAACAGGGGCCCGGAGATTTGTTTGTGGTGCGCAACGCCGGCAACATTGTTCCGCCGCACGCGGTCGCCCCGGGTGGAGTCTCCGCCAGCATTGAATATGCGGTTGCCGTTTTAGGTGTTCCGGATATTGTCGTCTGCGGTCATTCCGGCTGCGGAGCGATGGCCGCAATTTTAAGCGGCAGCGAGCAGATGAAAGCGCTTCCGGAAGTCTCTCGATGGCTAAACTTTGCCAACGCCGCAACCCAGGTGATTGAAGAACAGCATGCCGATAAGGACGAGGCTACGAAACTCGATATCCTGGTGCGCGAAAATGTTCTGGCGCAGATGGTCAATCTGCTGACGCATCCCGTGGTGGCCAACGCCGTTCAGTCAAAGGAAGTGCGGTTGCATGGATGGGTGTTCGATATTGCCACCGCAACGGTGATGACCTACGATGCCGACGCTGGGGAGTTTATCCCGCTCGCCCACGCATCATTCGTGGGTGCGAAATCCTGAAGGCGACGGGTCGTCCCAATCGAAAGCGCTGCGGAACAGTTCAAATTCCGGTCTGCCGCCGGGGAAATAGACAGAAACTACGTCGAACCGGACGGGAATCATCTCCGGATGTTCCATCTGGCGGATGTATTCCCTTGCCATCCGTGTCAGCATCGCGCGCTTTTCGTGATCGACGGCCGCTTCTGCCGGCTGAAAGCTGCGTGAACTTCTTGTTTTGACTTCAATGAAGCACAGCCACTCGCCATCCCATCCAATCAGGTCGACATCCCCACGCAGTTTCGGGCTGCTCCAGCGTCGCGCCACAATTGTGTAGCCCAACTCGCGAAGATAAAAATACGCGGCATCTTCGCCGCGCAATCCCGTCGTCAGATGGATCGGATGCTTCGGAGATTTTGTGGAGCGCGCAGCCGCCTGATCAAGCCAACCCAGCGTCCTTTCAAAGATGGACAGACGGACTTGCGCTAGCTGGGAAATCGTTTGCATAAGGGGTGTGAAACCACTTTAGCAAGGAGAGAATTGAAAGGGCAGCAAATTCGTGCTGCCCCTGTTGCCTAATCAGTCACCTACGCCTTGGCTGCGGCCATGGCCGGCAGGTGCTGCCGTTCGACCTCGGCGATGCTTTCTTCCAGGATGTCGAGGGCGATATCGGCCTCCTCCTGCTTCACAATCAGCGGTGGGGCCAGCCGGATCGAGGTCTCGCCGCAGCCGAGTATCAATAGCCCACGATCAAACGCCAGCGTCTCAATCTGGTTGCGCCATTCCGATGCGGACTCACGTGAGCCCTGATCTTTTACAATCTCAATGCCGATCATCAGTCCGCGTCCGCGCACCTCGCCTACGATCGGATGCTTCTTCGGCCACTCTCGCAGTCGCTGCATGACGGCGTCGCCAACCTTGGCCGCATTGGCCACGCCTTCGCGCTCCAGAACATCCAGGGTCGCCAAAGCCGCCGCGATTGCCACGGGATTGCCTCCGAACGTCGAGGCATGGGAGCCGGGCTTCCAATCCATGATGTTCGCGCGTGTCATGCAGATGCTCAGCGGCATGCCGCTGGCGATTCCCTTGGCAATGCAAACAATGTCCGGCTCGACACCGGAGTGTTCGACGGCCCACCACTTGCCGGTGCGACCCACGCCCGACTGCACTTCATCCACGACCAGCAGAATTCCGTGCCGATCGCAGATCTTTCGCAGCTCCTGCATGAAAATTGTCGGCGCCACAACATATCCGCCTTCGCCCTGAATTGGCTCGACAAAAATTGCGGCAACTTCTTCCGGAGGCATCGTGGTTTTGAAAAGCTTTTCTTCAATGTAGCGAGCGCAGCCCAGGGCAAACGCTTCTTCTTCCTGCGGGCCGCCGCTGCATCCGCGATAGGCGTAGGGATAGCGAACATGCGTGATGCCGGGAACCAGCGGGCCGAACCGGCGCCGTTGCTGGGCTTTCGACGCGGTCAGTGAAAGCGCTCCCATGGTGCGGCCATGAAATGCGCCGTAGAACGCGATGATGTTCTGCCGCCCCGTGTGATAGCGCGCCAGCTTCAGCGCGCACTCGATGGCCTCCGCTCCGGAGTTGCCGTAATAAAATTTGTGCGGCCCCGGCATGGGCGCAATCTTCGACACCCGCTCCGCCAACTGAATCATGGCTTCGTAATAAAAATCTGTGCCGGACATGTGAATCAATTCCGCCGCCTGCTCCTGGATCGCTTTCACCACTTCCGGATGACAATGCCCGGTGGAGCAGACGCCAATGCCTGAGGCAAAATCCAGAAACTGATTGCCGTCTACATCCTCAATTCGCACTCCACGACCGCGCTTGGCCACCAACGGATACGACCGCGTATAGCTGGGCGAAATCCATTTTGCGTCGGCATCGACCACAGCTTTTGCCTTGGGACCGGGCAGCGGTCCTGCCAGCCTGGGTCCGAATCGCGTGTACTTCTCTGATGTTTTATAAGAACCGGTTCCGTCGTTCTGCATCGTCGTTCTCCTCGCAGTTGGGAATGTGAGTGCGGGCTGGCGGAATCGTCAGCCGGGCAATTTTTAGAGTGAGAAACTCAAGGATTTTTCGAAGCCGCTGGGAGCAGGGCTCACGCTCGAATGTTCGCCAGACGAGGGTGCGGACAGCTTAGTCGCTGCCGAACAGACTAGGTCGCAGCCAAGTGGGCAGGCTATGCAGGTGCGGTCGCGGGCGCTCCAGTCCCATACGCGTCACGGGAGCGCTGCAGCCGGATTCGAAACTGAGGGCAGATGTTCTGCGCATAGGAAACCTGATGGAAACAGTATAGCGTGAGTGGCAAGCTGGTTGGCACAAATTTCAATGAGCGGTACTGCGCCTGGTCCTTCTCGTTGTGCGCTCGGAAAGTCGCCTAAAATACTAGAATACGCATGGAGATCCCCCGCAGTGGCCGCGCCTCTTCCTCTTCTGTCGTGATTGCATTTGCCTGCGTTTATGTTTTCTGGGGCGCCACCTATACTGCAATGCGGGTCGGTGTTCATTTCATAGCGGCCCCGGCGCTCGCTGGATCTCGCCTCATGATCGGCAGCTCCTTGATGCTTGGCTTCATGGCCCTTAGGGGAAAGCGTCTGGTGGGCGGTGCGCGCGAAATGCGCCGCCTTTTCTTCCTCGGTGTGCTGATGCTGTTCTTCGGCAACGTTGGGCTGGTATGGGCAGAGTTCTACCTTCCCAGTGGCCTCGCGGCATTGCTGGTCGCCATCATTCCTGTGTATGTCGCCGTCATTGAATGGCTGATGCCTCACGGGGAGCGTCTTCGCATGCGAGGCGAAATCGGTTTGGTCCTGGGGTTTATTGGCCTCCTCGTTCTTGCCTGGCCAAGCGCCCGCACCGGTTTCCACGGCGACTGGCGCCAACTCGTCGCGATTGCGGTCCTCCTGCTGGGCGCCCTGTCTTTTTCCATCGGCTCTGTTTGGTCCCGCAGTACCAGGTTTTCGCTTGACCCATTCGTCTGCGCCGGTTGGGAAATGCTGGCCGCAGGCGTCTGCGATCTGGTTGTCGCCACAGTGCTGCGCCAATGGGGGCGTGCGACGTGGAACCAGGAAAGTATCTCTGCGATTGCCTTTCTTGTGCTGTTTGGATCGCTCGTAGGTTTCTCATCCTACACATGGCTTTTACAGAATGTTCCCGTCTCTAAAGTCGCCACCTATGCGTATGTCAATCCACCTGTGGCCGTGGCGCTGGGGGCGATTGTGCTGCGCGAACGTCTCTATGGCAACGAGTGGATTGGGATGGTCATGATCCTGGTGGCAGTCTTTCTTGTCAACTCGTCCAAGCTGCAGCAAGATTCGGCAATTCTGGAAATCGAGACGATGGCGACGGAAGCCGAGATCTAGGCCCAATCTACCATGGGGTTAAAGCGTATTATTTCCTGCGCCAGCGCACGCCGTCCGCGCTGTCTTCCAGCAGGATTCCTTTTTCAGCAAGCTCCTTGCGAATGGCGTCGGCACGGGAAAAATCGCGAGCTTTGCGAGCTCGATTCCGCTCCGCAATCAACCCGTCGATTGCCTCGTCGCTTAAGGCGTATCCGGCGATCAATTCGGGAGTTGCTTCATGCAGCCGGTTTTCCTTGGACGCCCAGTCCAGCGCAAAGCGTGTAACCGCATCGTCATGGTCTTCCAGCACTGCGAAGACTTGGTCGAACTGGGAGAGGACATCGAGGATCGGCTGCACGTTGTCGTGTTTCATTTCGCCACGGTCGGCACTGGAATTTGCCTGGCGCACCAGCTCGAAAATTGCCGCCCGCGCCTCAGCGGTGTTCAAGTCGTCTTCCAGCGATGCGATGAAGTTTTTACCGGCGCGTTCCGTTGCTTCTGCAATTGCCGGGTTGGTGCCGGCAGGGAATCCGCCCTTGCGCAGTCTTTCGACAAAGGTGCGCAGCCGCTCCACTGCGTTGGTCGACTCTGTCAGCCCCTCGAACGTGAAATTCAACTGGTTGCGGTATGGAACCGCGGTCAACAGAAAACGAATCGCAGACGCCTTATAGCCGCGTAGCAACAGGTCGCGCAGGGTGTAGAAGTTGCCCAGCGACTTCGACATCTTCTTGCCTTCCACCAGCAGGAACCGGATATGCATCCAGTGACGCGCAAACATTTTTCCGCTCGCCGACTCCGACTGTGCAATCTCATTTTCATGATGGGGAAACATCAGGTCTTCGCCGCCGGTATGCAGATCGAAAGTCTCCCCAAGATAGGCCGTTGCCATGGCGGAGCATTCGATGTGCCAGCCAGGCCGGCCCGGCCCGAGAGGCGTGTCCCAGTGAAATTCGTCCGGCTTGGCCGCCTTCCACAGGGCGAAATCGCGGGCGCTGTCCTTGTCGTACTCATCGACATCGACGCGCGCTCCATCCTCCATCCCAGCCAGATCCTTTTTTGAAAGTTTGCCGTAGCCGGGGAAACTGTGGATGCGGAAATAGTACGAACCGTTTTCTCCGCGATAGGCACAGCCGCGTTCCACCAGCTTCTCGATCAGGCCCACCATCTGCGGAATGTGCTCGGTGGCGCGCGCCAGAAACTCCGGCTGCTCGATGGTCAGGGCGTTCAGATCTTCAAGGAATGCGGCTTCATACTTGGCCGTGTAATCGCCGATGGACTGGCCGGCGGCAGCGGCCCTGGCCATGATTTTGTCGTCCACGTCGGTGATGTTCATGACGTGGCGCAGCGGCATTCCTTGCAGCTTGAGGAAGCGCCGCAGAATGTCTACCTGCACAAAGGTGCGGAAGTTGCCGATGTGGCCGTAGTCGTACACCGTGGGCCCACAGGCGTAGATGCCGAGCGGCCGCGCAGGTTGCGGCGTCAGCTCTTCAATCTGGCCGCTGAGCGTGTTATAGAGACGAAGGGACATGCAATTTCTGATTGTACGGGCAAACCGCCAAAATGAAAGTGATCTAGCCCAGTGAAAGCGACGGCTCCGCGGTGAGGCTCGCTGTCGCAACATCTCCCGCCACAAATTTCGGCCATGCGGCTGCGGCAATCATGGCGGCGTTGTCAGTGGAAAGTTCGAGCGACGGGAAGATGACCGGGAGTGCGCGGCTGCGGCCTTCGGCGAGAAAATGCTGTCGCAATTCGCC
>JAJZCA010000138.1 GCA_021798735.1 Acidobacteriota bacterium
ATCAGACCGCCGAGCTGTCCGATGAAATCGATCCGTGTGAGATATCGCGGCTAAGAGGTGCTGCGGAGTTGTGCCGTAGATACATCCCGCTGAATGCGCGGACAGAATGATCGGGATGAAAGGGAATGTAGCAACCGAATTCCGGATTATCCCAACTGTCCACCAGCTCATAACCCAGTTCGTAGGCCGACTGCAGGAATTCATCGCGATTGGCGATGCGGTAAGGAGTCAGCGCCGGTCCCATATTGTGCAGGGTGTAGAAAGTCTCGCGATCTGTAAAGGGCAGCTTATTGATCAGCACATGCGGCGTCGGTGTTGGAAGCTTGCGGAAAATTTCCGCGAAGGTCGATTCTGGAAACTGTAGCGATCCAAAAGAGAGAAAAAGAGGGAACTCCTGTGCGCGCTCCAGAGACGTGGTGAAGGAAAGCTGACGCCGGGCATCTTTCTCTTCGGCCAGTTTGGCCCCTGCGTTAGCGATCGCTGGCACATCATAGATTGTCCATTGCAGGTTCGCCGGATAATCCAGAAGCTTTTGAAACGAATAATAGGAGATGCCGAGATAACCGCCAAAATCGAAAAGGCGTGGATTTTGCGGCAGCAGCCTCTCAAGCCAGAACAAGACCGGATAATCGCTGGAGCGAATCGAGCTTTTGTGGCCCAGGAAAGTTGCCGAATCTGGATTGTCATAGCTATTGTTGCGACCTGCGGGGATGGCAGCATTGGCTGCGGCGAACGAAGGGTAAACGCCGGAAAAGAGCCGTTCCCACGCTGCAACGCGCATGAAATGTTGTTCGTACTCGAAGCGGTGCCACTTGCGAACGAGCGGAACTGCCGCCTCAACCTTGTCGACAAAGTTCTTCATTGTCGGCGACAGCAGCATTGCTTTGACGGCTTGTTTCATGGCTCCTCAATTGAAGCGAAGGCGTTCCAGTCATTGTATGTGGTGAAGCGACCAGCATGTCGCCGACTGTGCGGTCATCATCTGCATGAGAGGATGTTCTCAGTCAGATCACAAGGATGCGTAGTTATTACGTCCGATAACATGTATTCTGTAATGTTAATTTGAAAGGCGCCAACCTTTCTCTTATCAGTCGCTTTGTACCTAAAACTGCTAGTCTAGGTTGAAGGCAGGATCCTTTCTCTTTATGTCCCGTTTCCCTATTGCAACTTCTGTACTCGCAGATGCAATTGCCCAACGCGTATTTCCAGGAGCAGCCTTCGGAGTCTTGTACCATGGCGAACGACTTGTGATCGAGTCGATGGGCAGTTTCACCTATCAGTCGGATTCCCCGCTGGTGCAGCCGGATACGATATTCGATATGGCGAGCGTGAGCAAGGCGATGGCAACCACGGCCATGGCAATGCTGCTTTGGGAACGTGGCCTGCTGAACCTGGATGAACCAGTGGGCCGGCGAATTCCGGCCTTCGTCGCGATTGATTGCGATGCCGGATCCCTCTCCGGCCTGAAGAGGCAAATTACGGCGCGGATGCTTCTGGCACATTGTTCTAGCCTGCCGGCGTACGCGCCTTTGTACAGACAATGCCGCACTGCATCCGAACTTCTGGAAGCCTGTCTTCACATGCCGCTCGGAACAGTCCCAGGAACCCAGGCCGTCTACTCGGATATAGGGTTCATCATCCTTGGACACCTGCTGGAGACGATTGCTGGCGAGAAATTGGACAGCTTTTGCCGCCGAGAAGTCTTCGCTCCGCTAAGAATGAACTCTACCTATTATTGCCCTCCATCGGAACTTAAGCCGGTCATTCCGCCTACAGCGGATGCAGACAATTTCCGTCATCGCGTGCTACAGGGCGAAGTTCACGACGGCAATTGTTGGATGTTAGACGGTGTCAGCGGGCACGCAGGAGTGTTCTCGAACGTCGCAGACATACTATGCCTGGCAGACTGTCTGCTGCATCGCGGTTTCAACGTGTTTCGTCCGGAGACGGTTTCATTGTTCACCGCGCGACAAAAGATGCCCTCATCTTCCGGTTGGGCTTTGGGCTGGGATACACCTACCGCGCCGTCCTCTTCGGGGAAATTTTTCAGCGCCCACTCCGTCGGCCATCTTGGCTACACAGGAACTTCTCTGTGGATCGATTTTGAGAAGGATTTGGCCGTTGTCCTGTTGACCAACCGCACCTATCCAGGACATCCCGATGCGGTGGCCTCCGAAAAAATCAAGGCCATTCGGCCACAGTTTCATGATGCCCTGATGCAGGAACTGGGCTGGGGTGTGGCCTTGAATCCTTCTCCCGCCACCGGCTCGGAATAGCTGCTGTATTTCGGATATGCAAGGCGATACAATCGAGACAAGAGATTCGGGCTGAGGTGGTTTTTGAAGCTTATGGGAAATGAAATTAACACGATCGACACACCAACCACACGCGCTGAAAACTACGGAAAAGATTCGATCTCGCACTTAGGGTCCCTGACGACGGAGAGCGCGAACCAGGCGTCGCAGGGCTTTGATACCAAGTCCGCTCTTGAGATCGCACGCATCATAAATCATGAAGACGGCAAAATAGCAGCCGCCATCAAGCGCGCTCTCCCGGAGATTGCCACTGTGATCGACAACGTGGCCCGATGTTTGCGCGACGGCGGCCGATTGATATACGTTGGTGCCGGCTCCAGTGGGCGCATTGCCGCTCTCGACGCATCGGAAATTCCACCCACGTATTCAACCTTGCCGCAGACCGTGCAGTACGTCATGGCGGGAGGACCGAAGGCGCTCGCGTCCTCTATGGAAGCGAATGAGGACTCTCGGGAGTTGGGCCAGCGGGATATCGCTCGTCGCCGCCCCACCCGCAAAGACATTGTGATTGGTATTTCCGCCAGCGGTCGCACGCCCTATGTGGTCGCGGCGCTTGAGTATGCTCGGGGACGAGGCTCGAAGACCGCAGCCGTCACCTGCAATTACAACTCGGAGTTGACAACCGTTGCCGATGTGACCATTGTGGCTGAAGTTGGGCCCGAAGTGGTGCTAGGTTCCACACGCATGAAGGCAGGCTCCGCGCAAAAAATGATTCTGAACATGATCACGACCGGCGCTATGACTCGTCTTGGCTATGTGTATGAAAACCTGATGGTCAACGTGCACATGAAAAATTCCAAGCTGGTTGAGCGCGGACTCCGCATCCTGAAACAGGCTTGCAATGTCGACCAGGAGACGGCCATTCGCACCATGAAGGCGTCGGGGAAAAGCGTGCCCATCGCATTGGTGATGCTGAAAGCTGGGGTCGACAAACAGGAGGCCGTCCGCAGGCTGACGAAGTCGGATGGAAATGTCCGCCGCGCCATTGAAGACACAAGGCTTGAACTCTAGCCCTCCAGCATACGTTGACGTTGCTGATACCCTGCACCGCGAAAAATCCAATTGCGTGGTTAGATGATTCCATGGATAAGTTTGTCATTCGCGGTGGAACACCGCTTCGAGGCACTATCCGCATTAGCGGAGCCAAAAACTCCGCGCTTCCATGTATGGCTGCCGCCATCCTGACAGAAGATGAGGTGACGCTGGAAAATATTCCAGACGTGCGCGACATTGAGACAGAACGCAAGCTGCTCGTCTCCATGGGTGCGGAGGTCGAATTAGGATATGGCCGCGCCCACCACCGCACACGCATTCGCTGTGCTTTCCTCGATCCCGTAGCGAAGTATGAAATCGTCAAAACCATGCGCGCGTCCTCGCTGGTTCTGGGTCCGCTGGTGGCCCGTACCGGCATGGCTCGCGTCGCGATGCCCGGCGGCTGCGCCATTGGAGGCCGGCCAATCGATCTGCACATCAAGGCGCTGCAGGCGATGGGCGCGGAGATCACCCAGGAACACGGCTATCTGGAAGCGCGCTCCAAACGGCTGCACGGCACCCACATCGTCTTCGACAAAATTACGGTGACCGGCACCGAGGATATACTAATGGCCGCCGCGCTGGCCAAAGGCGAGACGTGCCTGGAAAACTGCGCGCGCGAGCCGGAAGTCACCGACCTGGCAAAATTGCTGTCTGCCATGGGCGCGCGGATTGAAGGTGCAGGCACAGCGACAATTCGCGTGCAAGGCGCCGAAAGATTGTATGGAGCCAAACATCGCATCCATCCTGACCGCATCGAAGCGGGTACGTTTCTCATTGCAGCGGCGATTACCGGTGGCGAGCTTACATTGACGGCCTGCAATCCAGCGCATCTTTCCTCCGTCATTGAAAAGCTGAGAGAGGTTGGCGTGCAGTGCGAAGTAAGTGCCGACTCCATCCGTGTCCGCGCCGCGGATGCGCTGCACAGCGCGAATATTTCGACGGAAGAGTACCCCGGCTTCCCTACCGATATGCAGGCACAATTTATGGCGCTGGCAACGCAGGCAGAAGGAACGTCGCTGGTAACGGAAAACATTTTTGAGAACCGCTTTATGCACGTGCAGGAACTGATCCGCATGGGCGCGAACATCCGAGTGGAAGGCCGCACAGCCGCGGTTGTCGGCAAGGCACCGTTGTCCGCGGCTGCTGTGATGGCGTCAGACTTGCGCGCGTCTGCATCGCTGGTATTGGCCGCTTTGGTCGCGGAGGGCGAAACTATCATTGATCGCGTGTACCACATCGATCGCGGCTATGAGAGGATCGAAGAGAAGCTGCGCGGCGTCGGCGCAAAAATTCGCCGCATCGGCAATGTCTTTCGAGAGACAGAAGAGTCCTCTGCCGAAGTGACCGCGTAGCCAGCCTATTGGATATTGAAGGGCAACAAACAGTAGCGAAGTTATGAGCCTGCACTCGACATCATGCAAAGATTCCTGGCTCCTTTTCGATTCGGCTGGTATGCGCTGCGCGGACATTGGTTGCGTCCCTGGCGTAGTCCTTATCTGCGCTGGCGGATCGAGACTTATTCCGGCATTCCTGCCGGAACCATCGATGCACGCATCTTCTGGAATTTTTTCTTCACGGAAAAAGGCAATTTGCTCCGCTTCCTGTTGTGGACGGCGAAGCTGGAATCCTACAAAAACAATTGAGAGGCGTGTATGATTCGCTACGGCATTCTAGGTTTTGGATTGCATGGCGTAAAACGGCTTGTGCCTGCGTTTGCCGGCGCAAAGACCTCACAACTGATCGGCATCTGGCGAAGAAACCTCGATAAGGCGAAAGCGGATGCCCGCGATTATGGCATCGAAATCATGTTCGCGACCGCTAGAGAGTTGTGTGCTTCTCCAGAAATAGACGCCATATTTGTCGCTTCACCGGACGCATGCCACATGCGAGACAGCTTGCTGGCGTTCGATCACAAGAAGCCGGTGCTGTGTGAAAAACCCTTGGCCATGAATGCTGAAGAAGTGGAACAGATGCTGGCGGCTGCCCGAAAAGCCAACGTGCAGTTCGGAGTGGCACAGTGCTTTCGTTACAACCGCAGCGTCAACGTAATACGCGACTGGGTGAAAGCGGGCAGAATCGGCAAGCCAATTTTCGCCACGGGTCATTTTTACTTTCAGAGTGCGGAAAGTCAACGCGCCTGGATCTACGACCCTTCCCTGGCCCGCGGCGGCCCCATCGGAGACGTCGGCATTCATTGTCTGGACACGCTGCGATACATACTTCAGGACGATGTCACAGCGGTGACCACCGTCGCCCATCGCGACGCAGAGTCTGGAGGCGTGGAGGCAAGCTCGGCCTTCGCAATGGATTTTCGCAGTGGAACCATTGGATCCATCCTGGTCAGTTTTCGCTCTCCGTACCGATCGCTTGTCGAAATCGTCGGCGAAACCGGCGTGATCCGCAGCGAAAACGGTCTGACGGTCACCGGAATGGTCGACGTTCAACTCATGCAGAGCGGCAAGGTGCTTGACAGCCAGCAGGTGACGAACGCGGATGCTTACTGCCAAATGCTGGATAGCTTCAGTGACGCCATCGAAGGACGCGGTCAGTATCTGGCGCCAGGCGAAGACGGCTTGAAAAATCAGCGCGTACTCGATGCCGCGTATGCCAGCTGGCAGTCGGGTCGAAAAGAAACTATTTCGTAGCGTTAGGCGGCG
Organism: Acidobacteriota bacterium; assembly: GCA_021798735.1. GTDB lineage: Bacteria > Acidobacteriota > Terriglobia > Terriglobales > Acidobacteriaceae > JAKAAZ01. Next base: position 6,008 of record JAJZCA010000138.1, read on the forward strand.
GATTCTTAGCGAGCCGAAGTTCAATTTCCCGCTCATCGCCGCGATGTGCCCGCATTACAAAGACGATGCTCCCCAGCACCACAGCGGCGCCAGCGATCATGTTCCACGGCACCGGCTCCATCATGAACAACGCTCCTTCGGCTACCGCAAGAACGGGAACAACGAGTTGGAGACTCGTTAGCTGGTAGGCCTCAATCCGCTGCAGCAGCCAATAATACAGAGTGAAACTCAGTGCACTGGCAAAAATGCTCAGGAAGACCAGTGCGACGATGGCTTGCCCACTCCACGTGGAAATGTGTCCCCGTTCGAAAATCAGGCTGGCCAGCGCGAGCCAGATTCCTCCCAGGAAAAATTGAATCGATGTGCTTACGAACGGATGCACTCCGAAGAGCGCTTCTTTTGCGTAGACCGAGGAGGCGGCGTACAGCAACACCGCCAGCAATACGGCGATAGCGCCCAGCGCCTGCCATAACGAAGTCGAGATGGCGCCGGACATGACCAACCCCAGCCCGCCCAGCCCGACGATCATGGCTTCCCATGCCCGCCGCGGCACGCTCCGGCCAGCCATCCACGGAGTTAGACATGCAGTCATCAGAGGCATCGCGCCGAAGATCAATGCGGTCAGGCCGGAAGAAAGGCGCTGCTCCGACCAGAATGTCAGTGCCGAAGGAACGGCAATCATGCTGAGGCTCAAAAGAATTGTCGCGCGAAGTCCGCGACCCGTTGGCCAGGGCAATCGTTTCCATTGGATGAATGGCAGCAAAACCAGTGAAGCCAGCAAGAAACGCAACGATGCGCTGTGCATCGGCGGGACAGCAATGACAAGAACGCGGATCGCCATCCATGTGCTGCCCCAGATGACAGCCAACGCAACCAGGGCGAGAATGATGCGAGGTTTCATGCAGGATGAAGGATGCGCTTGCTGTTCAGGAAAGACGCTCGACAAATAGAAAAGCGGACTATGTAAACCACACAGCCCGCTTCCCTGTTGACTTGTTTATGGACGACGCCCGCCACCACCGCCGGGTCTACCACCACCGCCACCGGGACGACGGCGACGACGGTTGTTGTTGCCGCCACCAGGACCGCGACCGCCGGAACCGGAAGGGCGAGGGCCATCGGCGCGGTTGAAGTTCGGCGCATCGGAAGATTCACCGCCTTCGCCGTTGAAGTCGTCGGCGCTTTCCAGAACAATCGTACTGCCATTGGAAGAGGGCTGGCGCTCACCTGCCGCAGCCATATCAGTCACGTGGCCGCCGCCGGCATTTGGATCCGGTAGACCCAACATGATTCGCTGTTCCTTCAGCACGGCTTTGCGCGACAGCTTGATGCGGTTGCCTTCGATACCCAGCACCTTCACCAGCACTTGGTCGCCGTCGTTCAACTCGTCCGTAACTTCGTGGACACGATGCTCGGCAATTTCGCTGATGTGCAGCAGCCCATCCGTGCCCGGGAAAATTTCGACGAATGCGCCAAACTCCGCCAGACGAACCACCTTGCCAAGGTATGTTTTACCCACCTCAGGCACAGCGGTTAAGTTGCTGATCGTTTCAATCGCGCGGCGTAGGCCGTCCGCATCCGAGGACGCAACGTTGACCTTTCCAGTATCGTCTACGTCAATCTTGACGCCGGTTGCTTCCACGATGCCGCGAATTGTCTTGCCGCCCGGCCCGATCAGGTCGCGAATCTTGTCGACAGGAATCTGCAGGGTGTGAATCCGCGGCGCAAACTCGGACTTCTCTGTGCTCGCTTCTCCAATCACGGCATCCATTTTGTCCAGCAGGAAGAAGCGGCCCGCACGAGCCTGCGCCAATGCTTCGCGCATAATCTGCCCGGTGACTCCGCCGATCTTGATGTCCATTTGCAGCGCGGTAATGCCGTTGCGCGTGCCGGCAACCTTAAAGTCCATGTCGCCGTAATGATCTTCTGCCCCGGCGATGTCGGTCAGAATCGAATAGTTATCGCCTTCCTTCACCAGACCCATGGCGATACCGGCGACTGAGGCTTTTAGCGGAATGCCGGCATGCATCAAAGCCAGACTTGCGCCGCAGACGCTGGCCATAGAAGAAGACCCGTTCGATTCCAGAATGTCGGAGACGATACGAACCGTATAGGGCGATTCGGCTTCCGAGGGAAGAACGGCAGCAACTGCCCGCTCCGCCAGCGCTCCGTGGCCTACCTCGCGGCGACCAACGCCGGTCATACGTCCAACCTCTCCAACGGAAAACGGAGGAAAGTTATAGTGAAGCATGAACCTTTTTCGCTGCTCGCCCTCAAAGCTTTCGAGGCGCTGCGTATCGTCCAAGGTTCCCAGCGTTGCGGTGACCAGGGCCTGAGTTTCCCCGCGGGTGAACAATGCCGAACCGTGGACACGCGGCAGCACGCCGACCTCGATGCTAATATCACGAATCTCGTCAAACTTGCGGCGATCTGGACGAATGCGATCCTTGATCACCTGGTCGCGGAAGATGTTTTCCCGGAGAGATTCATAATATTTGGAGAGCTTGGCCGGTGCGGCGGGCTCGTCCGCCGGTAGAGCCGCCTTCAGCTCATCCTTGATTTGCTTGACCAGCGCGTAGCTTTCAAACTTGGGATGCTTATGGGTGTCGAGCGCGTCCTTCAGGCGATCACCCACCTTGGCGTACAGCGAATCATAGTAAGCCTGATCAAATTCGACCGGCTTCACTTCGCGCTTCGGCTTCCCTGCTTTTCCAACCAGCTCGGTAATGGCTGCGCAGATTTTCTTGATTTCCGTGTGGCCGAATTCAATGGCGTCAACGATGGAATCTTCACTGACCTGCTTGGCTCCAGACTCGATCATCACGATGCCATCCGGCGTGCCGACGACGGTGATGCTCATATCCCCCGCGCGAAGCTCAGCGTAGGAAGGATTGATGATGAATTGCCCATCCACGCGACCGACGCGAACCGCGCCAACCGGGCCGCCGAATGGAATATCAGAGAGCGCCAGGGCGCAGGCTGCGGCGTTGATGCCGATAATGTCGGGATCGTTTTCCTTGTCGGCGGAAAAGACCAGTGCGATCACTTGTG
>JAJZCA010000139.1 GCA_021798735.1 Acidobacteriota bacterium
TTAGTCGCACGATGGACCTGGAATTTTGACGATGTTGGCTTGGACAATCTACATTTCGTTTCTCGGAGCGCTGCTGCTCCTGCTGCTGCCGAAAGGCAACGCCGCAATGGCGCGCGTTCTCGCGCTACTGACGGCACTGGTCACGTTTGCCATCACGCTGACGGCCTTCCTCCAGAATCGCACCGGTGAAATGTTCACTGTCACCGACGCATCCTGGATCCCGTCCCTCGGCATTCGCTATCATCTGGCCGCGGACGGCATCAGCCTGGTCCTGCTGTTGCTGACCGGCATCATCGCTGTCACCGGCATTTTGTTCTCCTGGAACATCGAACATCGCGCCAAAGAATTTTTCGCGTTCTATCTGCTGCTGATCGGCGCTGTGTATGGCGTCTTCCTCAGCTACGATCTGCTCCTGCTGTTTGTCTTTTACGAAATCGTCATCATTCCAAAATATTTCCTGATCGCCATCTGGGGCTCGACACGGCGCGAATACGGCGCCATGAAGCTCGTCCTCTACTCCTTCATCGGCAGCGCCATGGTGCTGATCGGGCTGATCGCCGCCTACGTCGTCGCCGGCGCCAAAAGCATGGCCCTTGGCGACCTGGCGGGTTTTCCTTTCCCCGCGCATTTCCAGATGTGGGCCTTCCCGCTGGTCTTCGTGGGCTTCGCCATTCTTGCCGGTCTCTGGCCATGTCACACCTGGGCCCCCACCGGCCACGTCGCCGCGCCCACCGCCGCCTCCATGCTGCTGGCCGGCGTGGTCATGAAGCTCGGCGCGTATGGGTGCCTGCGCGTGGCCATGACGCTGTTCCCTCTCGGCCTCGGTCCATGGGGATTCCACGTGCTCGGCCTGGGTTCCTGGCGCGATGTCTTGGCTCTGCTCGCCGTCATCGGCATTGTGTATGGCGCGCTGGTAGCTCTGGTGCAGAAAGACTTCAAATTCGTGATTGGCTATTCCAGCGTCAGCCACATGGGCTTCATTCTGCTCGGCCTGATGACGTTGAACCAGATTGGCCTCTCCGGCGCGGTCGTCCAGATGTTCTCGCATGGAATCCTTGCCGGCCTGATGTTCGCTGTCGTCGGACGCATGGTCTACGACCGCACTCACACCCGCGAGCTGGCAATGCTGGGCCCGATGAATCTCAACAAGGCGATTCCGTTCGCCGCTGTCGCCTTTGTCGTCGCCGGAATGGCCAGCATGGGACTGCCCGGATTCAGCGGTTTCGTTGCAGAGTTGATGATTGTGATCGGAGTCTGGCACGCGTTCCCGATTCTTACGGCTTGCGTCGGCCTCGGCCTCGTGGTCGGCGTCGCCTATATCTGGCGCGCCATGCAGAAAGCCTTCTTTGCCGAAGCTGGCCTTGAAGCGGTCCCGACCCAAGCGCCGCTGCCACCCATTTCCATTCCCGAGCGCCTCGGTGCCATCATTTTGATTGTCTCCAGCGTCATCGTAGGCCTGTATCCGCAAATGCTCCTGAACATCATCGTCCCCGCGCTGAATTCGCCGCTGTTCAACGGCCTTCGCCAAGGAGGCTGGCGATGATCGCCGTGAACTACGCGCAACTGTGGCAGTTCGCGCTGCCGGAAATCACCGTCGTCGTTGCGGCATTGGTCGCGCTGGCCGTCGATCTTCTGGTCTTGCGCGCGTCTCGTACGCATGTCCGATTCACCGTCGCTGCGCTGCTCGCATCGTTCGGCTGCACCGCCGCAATTCTTCGACTGCTCCTCGCACCGCAGTCGGCGAACCTTCTCGATGGATCGCTGATCGCCAACCCGTTGACCCATCTCGTCCAGATTGCGGTACTCATCCTCGCCATCGCCACCCTGTTGCTGGCCACCAATTCCAGCTTCACGGAACACGTCGGCGAGTTCGTCCTGCTGGTTCTGATGGCGACCGTCGGCATGATGTTCCTGGTCGGTTCGCAGGACCTGCTGGTCATTTTCATATCGCTGGAACTGCTGAGCCTGTCCCTCTACATCCTCACGGCGTTCGATAAATCCAGCCCATGTTCCTCGGAGGCGGCGCTCAAGTATTTCCTCTTCGGCGGCATGTCTGCGGCCTTCCTGTTGTTTGGATTCAGCCTGCTCTATGGCCTGTCGAATTCGACCAGCCTGCCGCGCATCGCCGCCGCAATCCACGCGTCGGCCGCGACCGGTTCGCCGCTGAACCCGCTCTTGCTCATCGCCATCGTCACCACGGTGATTGGCTTTGGCTTTAAGGTCGCCGCCTTCCCGTTCCACTTCTGGGCGCCAGACGTGTACCAGGGCGCGCCAACGCCGAGCGCCGCCTTCATCGCCTCCAGTTCCAAGGTCGCCAGCTTTTTCATCTTCTTCCAGGTGATGGCCGTCGGCTTTGCCGGTGCGGAAGGCAGTGCCGCCTGGCTGCACTTCGCGCGCGGCTGGGTGCCTGTTCTCGCCGTCGTGGCCGCACTCTCCATGGTGCTGGGAAATCTTGTCGCCATTGTGCAGCGCAGTGTACGACGCCTGCTTGCCTACTCCGCCATCGCCCACGCCGGCTACATGCTGCTCGCCATCGTGGCCCACACGCAGCTGAGTCTGGGCGCGCTTCTCTATTACGTTTTCACCTACGCGCTAGCCACACTGGGAGCGTTCGGCGTGGTCGCGATCGTGGAACAACGGACTGGCGGCGATCGACTCTCCAACTTCGACGGTCTCAGCCGCCGGGCCCCGGTGCTTTCCGCCTGCATGTTTATCTTCCTGCTTTCGTTGGCCGGCATACCGCCGCTGGCCGGCTTCTTCGGCAAGTTCTATCTCTTCGTCTCTGTGCTGGACTCTGGCCCCGGCCTGCTCTGGCTGGTCGTCCTCGCCATTGCGATGAGCGCGGTTTCGCTCTACTACTACCTGCAGGTCCTCAAGCGCATCTATGTGGCCAGCCCTTCCAACGCAGTTGCCAATGCATCCGCCGAAGCAGTTACAATCAGGACGTCGATTCTGAGCCAGACCGTTGTCGTTCTACTGGCAGCCGGTGTGGTCCTGTTCGGATGCGCTCCTCATCTGCTGCTCAAATGGATCGAAGCTGCCATCCGCGTCTCTGGTTTCTGATTTGTCGCCGATCCGGGTGCCGCGCCACTGCTGAAGACGCCGTGAGCAACAGCCGGTTAAAATTTCCGCGCTCATACCGTGAATTCTCTCTACCGTCGCCGAGCTCGGATGGGTCAAAGCAAAAGAACATTGGAGTCAACCGTGAGATTGAAAATAGAAATCCTTTGTGCATCCATCCTTTTCACTCTGCCGATCCTTTGCGCCGTTCCTGTGCCAGCACAATCCAATCCTTCCACTAACGTCTTTACAATTGGTGTCTTCAATCGTTCCTCCGTCGACCTTGCCGGCGGGTCCCCGAAACAACCCGTCCGCTTCACTGTTGGAACCAGCACCGCCTCGAAGGATTGGTACGCCACCCAGCGCGCCGATGTCGCATCTAAGGCCGCAGAACCCAACGCCGCCAAAGCTATCGGTCCCTGGGCCATCCAATTTTCGCTGGCGAACACACCCGCGCCGTCCTACCGATTCCACGTGGCGCTGCTGATCGAAAGTTCCAGTGTGCCCGCGCTGCACGTCGTCATCAACGGCAAGACCGGCACCTTCTATCTGCAGCCCAAACTTGACACCTCAAACGGCGACCAGGGCAACGCGTTCTACGCCGCCTATTCGCATGCGGATGTCGTGTTCGACTTCCCCGGCAGCTATCTGCACCGAGGCGTGAACGACATCACCTTAGAGGCGGTGGAGAAAGCGCCACGGGCCCTCCCCAATGCCCCGTTGCCTCCGGATGCCGCGCTCACCTACGACGCCATTGCACTGGACCGTAGTCCGCAACCCATTGCCGCCAACCATTCTTCCGCACAGATTCTGCCGACCATCTACTTCCAGCAGCAGCACGGCCAACTGCAGGAGTCCATCGATGTTCTCCTCCGCCACGCGCAACCAGCCACGCCAGGCGGCAGCGTCGATCTTACCCTTGCCGGCAAGCACTACCGCCAAGCCCTTCAAGGCGGCCAGGATTTCGGCGAGCAAAAGCTTACGTTCTCTGTTCCGGAATTTCCTGCGCATACCGAGGCGCAACTCACCTGGAATATCGCCGGCCATCGGCAGCACCAGAAACAATTCATCGACCCGCAAAAGAAGTGGACGCTATTCCTCGTCCCGCACATCCATCTCGATGTCGGCTATTCCGACTACCAGGGGAAAATTGCGGCTATCCAGAGCCGCGTCATTGATGAAGCCATGCAGCTCACGACGCAGCATCCTGATTTTCGCTTCAGCCTCGACGGATACTGGCCGCTGCAACAGTATTTCCAAACGCGCACTTCCGCGGAGAAGCAGCGCGCCACCGCCGCCATCGAGAAGCAGCAACTCTACGTGCCCGCACAATATGCCAGCCTACTCACCGGCTTCCCCACGGCGGAAACCCTGATTCGCTCACTCTATGCAAGCGCCAACTTCAGCCGCGAACACGGTACGCCCTTCAACTACGCCAACATCACCGATGTTCCGTCGTTCAGCTGGTCCTACGCTTCCGTCCTCGCCTCGGCAGGCATTCACGAACTGTTTTCCGGCAGCGACAACTATCGTGCGCCCGTGCTGTTGCAGGGCCACCTCAATGAAAATTCGCCATTCTGGTGGCAGGGTCCGGACGGCCAGAAAGTTCTGCTCTGGTATTCACGCCATTACATGCAGATGCAGTTCATGTTCGGATTGCCTCCACTCCTCTCCTCGGGACACGACACACTGCCGCTTTTCCTGCAGATGTATCAGCACCCCAGCTATCACGCCAACGCCACCATTCTCTTCGGCACTCAGGTGGAAAATACAGACCTGTTCCCGCAGCAGGCTGAGCTGGCGCAACAGTGGGACAGCGTCTACGCCTATCCGCACATCCAGTACTCGGGATTCCACGCCGCACTGCAGAATATCGCGCAACAATTCGGCAACAACATCCCCACCATTAGCGGAGACGGCGGCCCGTATTGGGAAGATGGCATCGCCTCCGACGCGTATTCCGCGGCGCTGGAACGCCAGAATGAAGTGCGCGGCCCCTCCGCGGAAGAACTGGCCACCCTCACCTCGCTGGTTAACCCTGAATACGCCGCCGATACCTCGAGCCTGCGTCGCATGTGGACGAACATGATCCTGGCTGATGAGCATACCTGGGATTCCTACAACAGCGTCTCCGATCCAACCAGCAAAGAAGCCGTCGACCAACTCGCATTGAAAGAGCTATACCCCGTCAAGGCTGCCGCTCTCGCCGACTTTGTTACCCGCAACAGTATGGCCAGCATCGCCAATTCCATCTCCGCCGACTCCGGCAGCATCATCGTCTTCAACACGCTGAACTGGCAGCGAAGCAAACTGGTTTCGCTCGATCTGAATAACAATCAGGAGCTGGTCGACACCTCCACGGACCAGGTCGTTCCTGTCGAAGTTCTCAGCGGCGATAACAATTTTCACCACATCCGCTTCATCGCCGAAAACATTCCCGCAGTCGGCTACAAGGTCTACCGCCTGCGCGACTCCAAGAAAACGCTCGAACCCGCCGCAACCGCCCAGTCCACCACTCTCGACAGCCCATATTACCGCGTCACCCTGGACCCAGCATCGGGCGCGGTGCGCAGCATCTATGACAAGCAGTTGCAGCGCGAGTTAGTCAATCAACAAAGTCCCTATCGCTTCGGCCAATATCTCTATGTCTCCGGCGGCGACAAGGCACCCAACACCCTCTTGCAATACAGCCACGTCTATCCCAAGCCGGACCTCGACGTTCATCCCGCGCACGACGGCCATCTCGTGTCTGTCACGCGCACGCCCTACGGATGGGTCGCGCGTCTGGAAAGCGCGGATACCGACACCCCAAGAATCTCTACCGAAATTCAACTCTTCGACCATCAGAAGAAAATTGAATTCATCGAAGACCTCAGCAAAAAAGAAGTCGACACCAAGGAAGGCGTCTACTTTGCCTTCCCGTTCGCCATGGACCATCCGCAATTCCAGTATGAAATTCAGACCGGAGTCGTCGATCCGGCGAAAAATATGTATCCCGGCGCCGGTCATGAATGGTTTTCTGTGCAGCACTGGGTTTCCGCGCAACAGGACGGCGTATCGGCAACGGTCATGCCGCTGGATGCGGCCCTGGTCACGCTCGGCGATATCAACCGTGGCGAATGGCCGCAGCAGTTCGGCCAGCGGACGGGAACCATCTACTCCTACGTCATGAACAACTACTGGGACACGAACTACCGCGCCGGCCAGGGCGGACATTTTCACTTCCGCTACGTCATTACCAGTGCGCCTGCCACCGACGCGCCCCAGCTCAGTCGCACCGGTTGGCAGGAAGTGACACCGCTGGAGCACGATGAAATCACCTCCCAGGACAAGGCGCGCAACACACCCGGCCCATTGAACGGCACGCAAGCCAGCTTCCTCCACGTCGACGATCCAGATCTGGCGCTGACCACGTGGAAGCCCTCCGAAGACGGCAACGGCACCATCCTGCGCTTCCTCGATCTCGGCGGGGCCGCGCGAACCGTCACCGCCAAAACGCCGCTGTTGCAGCTGCAACAGGCCTGGCAAACCGATGCGGTTGAGAGAAATCAGACCGCCTTGTCATTGAACGGCGCCCACGAGTTCCAGTTCACCGTTCACCCCCATGAAATCGTCACAGTGCGACTCATTACCGCCGCGCCGCCGGCAACATCCGGCGAGAAGCCATAGGTGTCTGATATGTACATGGATTTGATTTCAATGAAAGCTGTCCGCAGGGGCGCCGCGTTGCTAGTGCTCGCCCTCGGCTTCACAATTTCGCCGTTTCTCGCGGCGAAAGCGCAAACAAGCGTATCAACCGTCGATGCTTCCCAGACCGACAAGGATAAAGCAACTCCTGCTACCGACAAATCCGCCGCTTCGGACAAGCAGGCGCTGCCGCCTCTGCCGGAGGACGCTCACGTCACGCAAAGCATGATGCTCAACGGAAAGACGCTGCACTACACCGTCACTGTGGGCAAATTTCCAGTCCGCAACACCGACGGAAAGGCAACCGGCGACGTTGTCTACACCGCCTACACCGTGGATCAACCGGATCGTCCGGTCACATTCGCTCTCAACGGCGGTCCCGGCGCTTCGTCCGTCTACCTCAACTTCGGCGCGATCGGTCCCAAGCATCTCAATTTCGCCAATAAGGATGAAAGCCCCTCCGAGCCTCCCACGCTCACCGACAATCCCGGAACCTGGCTTGGCTTCACCGACCTCGTCTTCATCGATCCCATCGGCACCGGCTACAGCCGCTCTCTGGTGCCCGAGGCCCAGGCCAAAAAAGATTTCTATACCACTGAACCGGACATCCACTATCTGTCGCGCGTGATCTACGACTGGCTGGTAAAAAACAATCGAATGACCTCAAGAAAATATCTGGTCGGCGAAAGTTATGGCGGCTTCCGCGGCCCCCGCATCACTTACTATCTGCAGTCGCAGCTTGGCGTCGGAATGAACGGCGTGGTGTTGGTCTCGCCCTATCTGAATCCGACTCTGGAAGCGCATGACAATCTTTCCCCCATTCCCTGGATGGTGACCCTGCCGCCCATCACCGCGGCCCACCTGGAGCGCGAGAACAAACTGACGCCCGACGCCATGAAAGACGTCATCGCCTACACTGAAGGCGCGTACGCCACCGCGTTGATTGCTGGCCGCTCCAATCCCGCGGCCACGCAGGCCATGATCCAGCACGTCACCGAGCTGACCGGGCTCGATCCGCAATTCGTCAAAAATTCCGGCGGACGGCTTGAAACCGGCGCCTACCTGCGCGAGGTCTGGCGCGAAGAAGGCAAGCTCGGCTCCGTCTACGACTCCAACGTCACCGCCTACGACCCATTCCCGTATGCGCCGCAACAGAACGCCAACGATCCCATCCTGGCGGCCATCATCGCGCCAACCACGGAGGCAATGGTCAACTTCGTCACCAACACCGTGGGCTGGAAGACCGATGCGCAGTACAACGCTCTGTCCTATCAGGTGGGCGAAATGTGGCATCGCGACGGCGTCCTGCGCGCCGGTTCCGTCACCCAGTTGCGGCAGGCCGTCGCCGCCGATCCCAAGCTTCGCGTGCTCATCGCCCACGGTTGGAATGATCTGTCGTGCCCATTTATGGGCTCCATCCTTGCCGTCGATCAAATGCCGGTCATGGGCGATCCCACGCGCGTCGCCGTCAAGGAATATCCCGGCGGACACATGTTCTACACCCGGCTCTCCAGCCGCATGGCGCTGCAAAAAGATGTGATGGCCATGTACGCCATCCATTGAAATGCCTGGGGTCGCGGAAATGCCGTGGTGGCCCATTCAAGCCTTCGTTCGGCTTGAGTGGGGCTGGATGACGCCCGCAGCGCAGCGAAAAACCCTAATATAAAACAATATGGACTTTCAGCTTGTCAGTGACTACCAGCCGCGTGGCGACCAGGCCCGCGCCATTGATGAGCTGGTCCGCGGCATTGTCGGCGGCGAAAAACATCAGGTGCTGCTCGGCGTCACCGGCTCCGGCAAAACATTTACCGTCGCCAAAGTCATTGAGCAACTCAACCGCCCCGCGCTCATCCTGGCCCACAACAAGACCCTGGCCGCGCAGCTCTATCATGAGTTCAAACAGTTCTTCCCCAACAACGCCGTCGAGTATTTCGTCTCCTATTACGACTACTACCAGCCGGAAGCCTACATCCCTTCGAGCGATCTCTACATTGAGAAGGAAGCCACCATCAATGAGCAGCTCGACCAGTTGCGCCTGTCCGCCACCCGCAGCCTGTTTGAACGTCGCGATGTCATCATCGTCTCCTCGGTAAGCTGCATCTACGGCCTCGGCTCGCCCGAGGCCTACTACGGCATGTTGATGTTGCTCGAACGCGGCCAGAAAATTCGCCGCGAAGACATCACCCGCCGC
>JAJZCA010000140.1 GCA_021798735.1 Acidobacteriota bacterium
CGCCTCAGCCTGCAAATTCACAAGTTCATTTGGGAGCCCCTGAAGAAAGGGGTATAGTCGCTCACAAGGACAGCATCGCCATGGAACCAACGGATCCAAATGCCGCTGTAACACGCGCAGAAGAAGAAGCCGCACTCACGCCGACGACCATCAGCCACTGCCCCACGTTGAACGAAGCGCAAATGCTGGTCAGTCTGCTTTCATCGTTCGGCATTGAGGCGAGGATTGAAGGCGAAAACTTTCTGCGCATGGTGGGCAGCATGGTGCCGGGCAGCGACGGTATTCGGGTGCAGGTGCGACAAGCGGATGCGGAAGCCGCGCTGGAAATCTTGAACCCAAGCCCCGGATCGACGACAATGGAACAATAAAAAAATTCTTTTCGCTTCTCGAATGGGCTAGAACTGGTTGCATAATGGTTTTGTATCAGGGCACGGCTTAAGCCCTGAAAGATGCTTCTGAGTTCCCTGGTTTGGATGGATGCAACCAGATCCAGGCGCACGTGCTGAACGTGATGTTCGATATCGTTTTGCCATCGATCTGCTTCTCTCAAGGCAAGCGAAGGTTCCGCCCAAGAATATGATTTGCTTCCGGTTACAAGAGAACGTCGATGAAACATGAAGATGTCGTGTCCGCTCGTCCCAGCGCCGTGGTTTCGCTCTCCGGAGGCATGGATTCCTCGGTTTGCCTTGCTCTGGCGGCAAGAAGTTACGATGTCTATGCGCTTCATTTCAGTTATGGCCAACGCACAGAACAACGGGAACTGGCGAGTGCGCGCGCTGTCGCAGACTTTGTAGGGGTCCGGCAATTTCTGCCGCTGAAAATCGACCTGTTTCGCCAAATTGGCGGCTCGGCGTTGACGGATGCGGCCATCGCCGTGCCCGAAGCCCCCGCCACCAAAAAGATTGGCGAGGAAATTCCCGTTACCTATGTCCCGTTCCGCAATGCACATTTTTTGTCCGCAGCGGTTAGCTGGGCAGAAGTGATTGGCGCGAAAGCGATTTTCATCGGCGCTGTGGAGCAGGACAGTTCCGGCTATCCCGACTGCCGGCCGGCCTATTATGCCGCTTTTCAACAGGCGATCGAGACCGGGACCCGGGACGGGAAGATTCAGATACATACGCCGCTGATTCACATGAAGAAGAGTGAGATTGTCCGGTTGGGCCTGGAATTGAATGCGCCCTTTCATCTCACCTGGTCCTGCTATTCCAGCCAGGATCGTGCCTGCGGAGTGTGCGACAGCTGTGTCCTGCGCTTGCGGGCGTTCGCGGAGGGGGATGTTGCCGATCCCGTCCTGTATGTTGGTGCGTAGTGAGAACGGATTCGGCAGCAAGCAGCCTTCGGGCATAAGGAAAGTTGTCCGCCAGGTGTTCTTAGCGCCATGGTAGCTTTAGAATTGCGTTGATGCTGTAGTTCCAGCGGCGCTGAGTGAAAATCGCCGCGTCGAGAAGTACCAAGGAGACGAGGAAATGGAAAAGGTTCGGATCGCTGTATCTTCAAGGTCCGCAAAAATGTTTGCGGCAATTTGGGCAATATCCAGCGTCGCGATTTTTGCGGCGTTGATCGTTGTCGTTGGCGGTTGCATGCCGGCAGCATCAGCCTGGGCACAAGCGGCTACAAGCGCAGCGCCGGCGACAGGTGCGACAACCGCCAGTATTCATGGGCACGCACAAGATCCGCTGGATCAGCCCATAGCCAACACCAAGGTCGAAATTACGACCGACGGAAAGACGGCGCTGAATACCTTTACGACGGATGCCAACGGCGACTACAAAGGTTCAGGCATCAAGCCGGGAACGTATACCGTCATCCTGTTCGGGGATATCAAGGGCAAAGATGGCAAGATGACGCAGGGAATCGTCGATTACCAGCAAAACGTAAAGCTTACGGCCGGCGCGGATACTCAGGTCGACTTTGATATGACCCGCCAGGCCTATATATCGAAGTTGCCGCCGGACGTACAAAAGCAGATTGCGCAAGTACGCAAAGCGAATGAAGCGGCGGAGAAGCAAAACAGCCAGATCAAAAATGTGAATAAAATGATCGTCGATGCTCGTGCGGCCCGTAAGGCCGGCGACCTCGACAAGGCGATCGCGCTGGATACTCAGGCAACCCAGGCCAAGCCCGATGTAGGACTGACGTGGTACGAACTCGGCGACAGCGAGCTTGCCGCGAAGAAATATCCTGACGCCGCTACAAACTACAAGAAAGCCCTGACCTTGCTGACTGCCGAAAAGGCTCCGAAGCCCGATGTCATCGCGGCTGCCAACAATAATCTGGGCGAGGCGTTGGCGAATTCGGGTGACGTGAAAGATGCGGTTGGGGCCTATGAGGCTGCTGCCAAGGCTGATCCGACGCAGGCAGGCATGTACTACACCAATGAAGCCATCGTCCTGTTCAAAACCGGGCAAGGCGACGCTGCGGGAGCTGCGGCAGACAAAGCCATCGCGGCGGATCCCAATAAGGCGATCGCGTATTACATCAAAGGATGGTCTTTGGTGCAGCATGCCAGCGTCGATCCCAAGACGAACAAAATCGTGTTGCCTCCGGGCTGCGCAGATGCCTATCGCAAGTTTCTTTCGTTGGCGCCCACAGGACCACTGGCGCAGGATGCGCAAAACATCCTGCAGCAGGCTGGCGAAACGGTTCATTCCTCCTATAGGAAGCATTGATCCGCATCAACCGTTTCATGCAGTGTGCTGTTTCACCAAGCGGCTCCCCGGTTTTTCTCGGGAGCCGCTGACTTTTTCTTAGCGAGAGGGCAGCTCGGGTGCAGAAAAATCAGTTTCCAGGTTCTTCTTCGCGCGTCACCGCCCCTCCCATCTCCTTTGCTGAGGCTTGTTCCATCATTGCGGCGCATTCGACTGCCATTCAATCCGCTGGTGGATGCGAAGCCGTGAGTTGTGACCTCCTCGATGCCCTGGGCCGCCGATTGGCAGCGCCGCTTATTGCGGATCGCGACCAGCCTCCGTTCCCTCGCGTCACCCGAGACGGGTTCGCCGTTCGGGCGCAGGATTTGACCCCCGGAATGCCCTTGCGCGTCGTGGGCCAGCTTCGCGCCGGAGAATCATGGCCCTCCGGAACTCCGCCGCTTGCTACCGGAGAGGCCATCGAAATCATGACCGGCGCACCGTTGCCGCCGGGAGCCGACGCCGTGTTGATGATCGAACACGCGCAGGAAGGGGATGGCGAATCCAGTGGCGACAATGGTTCTGAGGCTTCGCCACAGCGCTTCGTTCTTCCGCTTGCTAGCCGAACTGTAGCTGCCGGAGAGAACGTTGTTCCTCAAGCCAGTGAAGCGCACCGCGGAGATGTTCTGCTGGAACCGGGGACGCGTCTAGGTCCCGAGCAAGTGGCGTTGGCTGCGTCCTGCGGTTTTCTTTCCATTCCTGTCTACGCCAAGCCGAACGTCGCCATCCTTGCCACCGGAGACGAACTGGTCGACCGATCGGCGCTGACGTTCCTCTCC
Source organism: Acidobacteriota bacterium (assembly GCA_021798735.1). GTDB lineage: Bacteria > Acidobacteriota > Terriglobia > Terriglobales > Acidobacteriaceae > JAKAAZ01. The sequence continues at coordinate 3,467 of JAJZCA010000140.1, forward strand.
GAGGCTGGTTCCGGCGATCGGCAACCGCCCATTCCATCCCACCAGATTTACGACTCGAACAGCCATGCGCTGGCGGCCCTGGTCCATCAGGCTGGCGCCACTGCATTGCGGCAACGTCCGGCGCGGGATCAGTTGGATGATCTTGCCGATTGCATCCTGCAAGGGTTGCATGCAGCACCGCTGTTGCTGCTGACCGGTGGTGTGTCCATGGGGAAATTCGATCTGGTCGAGGAAGTCTTCGCCGGCATGGGTGCGGAGTTTTACTTTACTGGAGTAAGGATGCAGCCCGGCAAGCCTGTCGTTTTCGGCTGTGTCCCCGCCTCTGCCGATCGGCCCGTGCGGTACTTCTTCGGATTGCCGGGGAATCCTGTGTCCGCCATGGTGACGTTCCGCGTGTTTGTCGAACCTCTCTTGGCAGCGCTGGCGGGTGAGCGAAACTGGCAGCCGAACATCGCCATGGCAAAACTCGCGGTCGAATTTCGTACGAAACCTGGACTGACGCGGTTCCTTCCGGCTCACCTGGATGCCTCATCGCTAGTCCCGACCGTAACTCCGATACGAACGCAGGGCTCTGGCGATCTGGCCGCGAATGCGCACGCCAACTGTTATTTGATCGCCCCGGACGACTGCGACAGGCTGGCGGCGAACCAGTTAGTCCGGGTGCTGCTTCGCTAGCTGGCGGCCACTCCTGCTACGCTGTTGGTCATGAGCAAGCTTTCGCATTACGACCTCGCAGGCCAAGCGCGCATGGTGGACGTCAGCGGCAAACCGGTCACCCGGCGCGAGGCAGAAGCGACGGCCATGGTCGAGCTGTCCGCTGACGTGCTGGCCGCGCTGCCGTCGAATCCCAAGGGCAATCCGCTGGAAGTTGCGCGCTTCGCCGGAATCCAGGCAGCCAAACGGACCGCCGAATTAATTCCAATGTGCCATCCTCTTCCTCTCACGTTCGTGGATGTTGTCACGGAAATTCAACCCGCGGGCATCTTCATCCGCGCCACGGCAGCGACAGCCGGGCCTACCGGCGTAGAGATGGAAGCGATGGTGGCAGCCTCCATCGCAGCTTTGACCATCTATGACATGTGTAAGGCCATAGACAAGGGCATCGTCATCCGGGAGGTTGTGCTGGAGCGGAAATCCGGCGGTAAGAGTGGAGACTATCGCCGAACTCCGCGTCAACCATAGCTTTTTGCTTGGTGCAGTTCTCTGTCCATGGACACACTTCAATGCATGGAGAAAGAATGCGCGGATTGTCATTGCTCGTAGTTTTTGCTTCCTCAGGGAAATTGCTATCGTTGATCGAGCGTCATGCTCATCGGCTCGTGTTCGGTTCATTCGTCCTCAGCGGGACCCTGGTCGCCGGCTTTGTGACCTATTGGGTGGTCTTTCACCTGCTCCTTCGAAAATCCGCTTCACCCACGGACCACCGCACTCTCCAACGGTTTCGCAAACCTGCATTCTGGTTGCTGGTGATATCTGCAGCAATGCTGGCAGTTCCAGCATTCGGCATCTCCAACTACGCTGAGGACATCACCGAGCACGTTCTGCACATCTTCTTCATCCTTTGCCTTGCGTGGCTTCTCATCTGCGGCGTCTATGCGGTGCAGGACATTCTGTTGCGACGTTACGACATCACCCGGGAGGATAACCTGCGTGCGCGGCAAGTGCGCACGCAGATGGCCGTCATGCGGCGGCTCGTCATCGGGTTCATCGGGCTTCTTGCTTTGGGGTCGATCCTCTACACGTTCAACCACACGCGTCTCTGGCAGGCCGGCGCGGGCCTTCTGGCTTCTGCTGGACTGGCTTCGCTCGCACTGGCAGCCGCAGCAAAAACCACCGTCTCGAATCTTCTGGCCGGCATCCAGATCGCCCTTACCGAACCAATTCGCATCGACGACGTCGTCATTGTGGACGGCCAATGGGGCCGGATTGAGGAGATCACCTCCGCCTATGTCGTCGTGTGCATCTGGAACCTGCAGCGGCTCATCGTGCCGCTCAGCTACTTCATTGAAAATCCGTTCCAGAACTGGACCCGAACCTCCGCCAACCTGATGGGCACGTTTTTCCTTTACGCCGACTACACCTGCCCCATTGCGCCGTTGCGGGAGGAGTTGACTCGCGTTCTTAAATCCACAGCCCTGTGGGATGGCAAGGTGAATGTGCTGCAGGTCACGGAGTTCACTCCGCAGGCCATGCAGGTTCGCGCGCTGATGAGCGCCCGCGATTCCGGCAGATTATGGGACCTGCGCTGTTATGTCCGCGAACAGATGATCGACTTCCTGCAGAAGAACTACCCGCAATGCCTGCCCAAGCAGCGCATCGCCGAATTGCAAAATGCACCCTGGGAGCAGGTGAACGAGCAGTTGCAGCCGTCGCCGGGGCCGCATCCGCAATGAAGCATCGGCGCGTTGACGTCCCTGGCTGTCACTGTCGCGGCGTTCGCTTCGTCAAAATGCGGAACGTGGTCCACGCGTTCGCGATGATCAGCGCACTGATCTGAATCAGTACAGAAGTCAGATGTCCAGCATGGGTTTGTCGCAATGAGGGAATGGCAAACTCGATCGCGACGCAAAAAATCATTGCGACGATGATCGCAATTCCTGCAATGCGATTCGCGCGATACCAGAGATGGCGATTACTGCGCGTGCGTTCGTTCCGAAAACCATAGATCGGATTCGGACCAACCCATCCGAAGACGAGCGGTAGTGAATAAAGTGTCGCGAGAATCGGGAAAATCAACAGTAGAATCATAACTTATTGTTTTGACGTTATTTACAAACGGAAAGACCGCCCGGCAACAGGGCGGTCTTTCCTTCAAGGGAGAATAGTTCCAACGGAGGCAAAGCCATCAGAACTTTCTGGCGTCATACTATGAGCCGCATCGGAGGGTGTCAAGGCATTTCAAGGCGAAATTTTATTCAAAAATAAGTATCTTATAATCAACAGCTTAGAGAAAAGATTCGAATGGCCCTCCAAGCCCTATTTTCCCCGAAATTTTTGCTCGGCGGCATCGTTGCTCCTCTTTAAGTCAATGATTCTATTGATATTGCCTGTAAATTGCACCAGAGAAGGTTCAGATGTCGCGCTCGATCCACACTTCCAGAAACTTCGTCAAACAGCTTGGAAAACCTGGCGTCGGATTACTTCAGATTCAAGCGAATAAATTCTGAGGATCCATCTTCCGGCAGTCCGGATTTATTGCGTGCTCTTTGTAAAGCGGCGCGACCCGCACTCAGAAAAACTCCGAGAACAATTGCAATCAACGCGAAAATTCCAACCAGAAACGCGACGTCCAAAATAATTTGCGCGACCAATCTTGGATCGGAGACACTTTGTTTTTCATGGCCCATTGTCACAACCACTTCGTAATGCACCCGCTGCAACAACTCATTGGCGGCACCACTGGTATAGCTTCCGGAGCTCACCGCCAACAGCGGTCCGGAACGGCGTACCAGGATCGCCGCAGGATTGCTGTTGGTGAGCGCCGGAGTCCAAGGGTATTGCGAACTGCCATGGCTTGCAAAATATGCCTGGATTGCATGTAGACGATCGACGGCGATGTCGGAATCCGGATAATTGATGATGGTCAGCGTGCCGATGCCGCCCAAGGCGTTATATTCAGCCGTCACCGCTTCCGCGCTTCGGCCAAAATCCACTAGTTCCGGCGGCAGCACACCGCCGCTCATCCGGTAAGACTGCGGTCCGATCGCATAACGCAGCGTCTCAGATTGCAGATGTTGCGGAGGCAAATAGCGCGGAAGCGTCGGAAGCGTTGCCTGATTGCCGATGGGTTTCGGAAGTTGGGTCACTAGGTCGCGGAGTTCGCCTGCGGACATGGGAGTGATGTGTTCGAATTTTGCGTCGACCAGAGTCGTTCCACTCCAGAAGAGCACGCGCGTGCCATCGAACGCGCCTCCTCCTCCGATGTCGACATCGGACATCGTCGGCCGTCGATAGAAGGTGAAGGCCCCAAATGCGCCGGTTGCGTCTCCGAAGTCCATGGCTTTCACGCTCAGCGAGCCATCGTCGCGGGTGTATTTGGCAGCCTCATAACGGATGAATCCGTATTCCTGCAGCGGAACCGCATCTCCGGCATCGGCAGCCGACGCCTGCGTGGACTGTTCCGGAGTTCCGGTCAGTTGCCAGCCGGCGAATGTATCCGGCAACAAAGTCTGGGGCGCAGGAGACACATTCTCGGTTTGCGACGCAGTCTTCAATGCGGAAGTAGGTTGTTTAGCCGGATGGGTTGCAGTATGCAACTGCGCGGTCAAGGAAAGAGTCGTCAAGATGACGATCGGCAGCGAATAAAGCGGGCGAGGTGCAGACAAAGTCCGGAGCATGGTTCCGAACTCAGACTATCATTCGAAGCACTATTCAGATGGGGCAGACATGGCCTCAGCAGGGATTGTTTTCGCGATACGAACTCCGCTCATTCCGTCGACATACTCGGCCACGCCTCGATACAGCGCCTCGGCCAGTCGTTCGCGATACCGGGGCTGTGACAGCTCGGCGGCATCTTCAGGATTTGTCAGGAATGAAATTTCTGCCAGAATCGAAGGCATTTGCGCCCCAATCAGCACCACAAATGGGGCCTGCTTCACGCCACGATTTTTCAGGCCTGCATTGCCGGACAACAGTCCGGTATACAGATGCTGCTGGACATCTCCAGCAAACTCGCGCGATTCGTCAATCTTATCGCTCAGGGCAATCTTGCGTACCAGGTCGGAAAGCTCGTAAACCGAACGATTGGAGTCGGCATTCTCCCTGCCCGCAACCGCCATCGCATCCGGAGAGGTCGTGAAGTTCAAGAAATAGGTCTCGACTCCGCGAACGTCCGGGTCGGAACTGGAGTTGGCATGAATCGACAGAAACAGATCGGCATGCGCAGCATTGGCGATGGCCGTCCGTTCTTCCAGTGGAACAAATCTGTCGGTGCGGCGGGTGTAGATGACTTCCGCACCCAGGCGCTGCTGCAACAGATGCCCCAGTCGCAACGCCACATCGAGGGCAATGTCCTTTTCCTCCACGCCATCCGGTCCAATCGTGCCGGAGTCATGTCCGCCATGGCCGGCGTCGATGACAATGCGGCGAACCCGCAATCCTAGGACGCGCGCCATGGAACGCTGAACGTTCGTCGCCGGCTCCAGCGGGTACGCCGGTGATTGCGGTTGAGCGACAGGCGGCGTCGATCCATCAACAACCATCGTACTGTTCGCAGTTCGCACGTTGCTTTGAATCTTGGGCGGCGCGGAGATCCTGGTCTGCGGCGAAATCGTCGGCAGGGCTGGGATCAAGGCGTGTTGAATTTTTTGCTCATCGGCGTGCGTAAATTCGGTAGACAGCGCTGGGTGCAGATCCAGAATCAACCGGGAAGGGTTGGATAAGACAAAAGAAGTAAAGCTCACAGGATGTTTCAGTTGCAG
>JAJZCA010000002.1:0-39201 GCA_021798735.1 Acidobacteriota bacterium
GGAACTCATCGGCCAGGATCACATCCATCTCCGCCCACACCGCCAGCATCGGCTGGTAGCCGCGCTCGCCTTCATAGGTGCGCAGCGCCTCCCGCTTGTGGCTTTCGATGATGGTCGCGTCCTGGTCCACCGTGGCGATGCGCTGCTCCGGACAACGCCGGCCCAGTTCCCGCACCAGCTCCCGGTTCACTTCGCCCAGGCCGTTCAGCGCATCGGCCTCTTCCGGAATGAAGGCGATCTGCTCTGGCTTCCGCTGCTGTCTGGCCTGCTCCAGCTTCTCCTCCGAATGGAACTGCTTCAAGAACTGCCGCGCCGCTTCCGGAGATGGAACCTCGTGCCCCAGCATTTCCTTCAGCCCCGCGTCCTCCCGCAAGTGGGCAAAGTCGTCCACCCGCTCGCCGCCCACCGCGTTGAGCACCACGAAACTTTCCACCATCGTGGCCTCGTCGTAGCCCCGCTCCCGCTGCTTGATCTGCACGTGTTGCCGCACGCTGGCAGGCACGCCCAGGGAGCGGAACGCCTGCACCGCCAGGGGCACGCCGCCCCATGCGGTCAGCGTTTCTTGCAGTGGCTCATCGTCCAGTTCAAACAGCAGCGGAGATTCGGTGGGAGAAGGCTTTCTTGGCTGGATCACGCTTTCATCGTAACCGCGTGCCTCACCTCGCTGGTGCAAAAAAATGCTCCAATCTCGCGCTCCGTTTTCGTCTGCCCCGCACCCCAAGCGGACATTGGCAACCTTGGCAATTTCTGTCCAAAATTACCGGCGGATTGGGGTGCAAGAGTCCCCTATTGATTTTTGGGGCGGTTCTTCGTAAAATTATAGATGGTTCACGCTTTCGCATCGCCCCTTGCAGGGTGATCGCGCTTTCTCTCGTTGAACCCGCACACATTCTAACCAGCAAAGGAATAGCGAATTCATGGCAAAACGCCGCGGAAATCCAAACTGGGGCAAGCCCGAACCGATCGGTCCGGTGGTGCCTACGGTTACTTCTTTTGAACAGGTTGTCAAGGAGTACAAACTGACCCCCGACCAGTACATTCGGTCCACTCGCCTGCGGGAATGGGCACGCCGGAACAAGAACTCGAAGTATATTCCGGAAGCGCTTCTTGAAGCATGGGGTTTTGAGATCGAATCTTCGCTGTAGAAAGCAAGTTGTATTCAGAAATGCCACCTCTACTGAGGTGGCATTTCTTTTGGTGGTGCGCCAGGCATGGCGCGTAGCGCGTAAGCGCAACTGAAGTGGCAGTGGTGGTCATCTCGGAGACTTAGGGGAGTATTCCCGCCTCCGACCCGATCAGCGGTTCAGGCTGCGGCGGCTTGCCTTTCCTTTGCATCTCATATTCCGATGAAGCCGGAACCCTCCATGCGTGCTGATGCTTTGCCAACGTCAAAAGCTGCGCCTAAGACTGAACCATGGCTGCGGGGCACGCTGACGGAAGTCCCTGCCGAGCAGCGGGCCATCCTGCACGCCCTTGAGCTGGCGCGAGAAGACATAGTGCGATGGTGCGATCCGCTGAGCGATGAAGAACTGCACGCTCGTCCGTATGGGCTGGCGTCGGTGGCGTTTCATCTGCGTCATATTGCGGGAAGCCTGGATCGGTTACTGACGTATGCCGAAGGGAATTCGTTGAACTCGGCGCAACTGAAGAGGCTTGCGGCAGAAATGCTTCCTGAAGGCGGCAAAGAGGAAATTCTGAAAGAGTTTGAGCGTGGGCTGCGCTTCGCAAGCGAGCGAATTCGTGCTCTCGACGTGACGATATGGCCAGAGTCGCGCGCTGTTGGCCGCAAGAAGCTGCCGACCACGGTGGCCGGATTGCTGATTCATTGCGCTGACCATACTCAGCGCCATATTGGCCAGGCGATCATCTCAGCCAAAGTACTGCTTGCGCTACGGAAGCATCCGCTGTCTTAGGAGCTTGGCGCTTCCACTTCGTCGGCCAGATGGCCCAGCTTGTCGCGCTTGACCTGAAGATATTTCTCGAAGCTTTCCTGCGATTCAACCACCGAAGACAAGCGCTCGACGACACGAACGCCTGCCGTTTCCAAGGCGGCAACTTTGTCTGGATTGTTCGTCATCAATCGGACTTGAGCGATTCCCATTAGCTTGAGAACTTCGGCGGGAAGCTCAAAGACACGACAATCCGCTTTGAAGCCTAACTCCTCGTTGGCTTCGACAGTGTCGAGGCCTTTGTCTTGCAGAGCATAGGCCTGCAGCTTTGGCATCAGGCCGATGCCGCGGCCTTCCTGCTGCTCGTAGAGCAGGACACCCGCGCCCTCCTCGGCGATGGTGCGCAACGCCAATTCCAACTGCAGCCGACAATCGCACCGCAGAGAGCCGAAGACATCTCCGGTCAAACACTGTGAATGGATGCGGACAATGGGAGGTGTGCTCGAAACATCTCCCATGACCAGAGCGACCATTTCCTCCGGCGGCTCCGGCTGGGGACCCGTTTGACAACCTGGGTCTGGGGTCGTGCCCGAACGGATCCCAACAAAGCCATAGATACGGAAATGGCCCCAGCGAGTCGGGAAGTCGGCTTCGGCTGCTTTAGTCACACTTTCAAACGGCATATGTCGATTATAGGTCCGCATTCTTCCCTACGATTCCATGGGGCCGACGGAGTAAAGTGAAATCGTGATTGATTCCAAACTGATCCTGATCACGCTGTTGATCAAGCTAGGCGTCGCGGCTGCTGTTTCCAGCGCGCTGTCGAGGTCGATGGTGTTTAAAAATCTACTGCTCAGCACGCGCCGCAGTGCCGGCCAAATGCTAGGACTGCTGGCGTGTATCTGCGTTCCGCTGACGCTGGGGGTATGGGTACGGGTTGTCGTACCGAATTTTCTGGCTGCGGACATTTCGTTCGAGGCGGTCATTCTGGTGGCGCTGTTGCTGGGAACCACGCCGGCCATGCTTGCTGGGACTTTTCTTTCTATTCCGGCGGTACTGCATCGCGAATATCTCACGTTGCCGTTCAACCTGGTGGTTGCAGTCATCTTCGGAACCTATCGTGCGTTTGTCTCGGAGGAAGATATCTGGTCATTTTCTCCGTTTGTAGATCTCAGCATCTACCGCTGGATTCGGAGAAACCTGATGCGCCCGCGAGTCGACCGGCAAATCCTGCTGCTGATGTTAATTCTCGGGATGCAGGTGATGCGCAACTGGATCTCTCATCTCTACCCGCGCCGCTTGTTCGCGCTGCATTCCAATAGTTGGCTGTTGTTTCTTGCCATCTGTCTCTGCGCCCCCATGGTGGTGGGGATTCCGCTGAAAATCTGGAATGCCATCCGCATCGAGCGTAAGTTGGAGGAGCAGGAAAGGCTGCTGATGGATGCGCGCCTCGACGCGCTACAGCGCCAGATCAATCCGCATTTTCTGTTCAACACGCTCAACTCCATTGCCTCGCTTGTGCGCTTTCGACCGGAACTGGCTCGGGAACTGATCGTGAAGCTCGCGAGTATCTTGCGCGTTCTGCTGCAGGACCGCGATGACCTGATGCCGCTGCGGGAAGAATTGCAGTTCGCGGACGATTATCTCGATATCGAGGTGGTGCGATTTGGCATCGAGAAGCTGCGTGTGGTGAAAGATATTTCCCCAGAGACGCTGGAGATTCTTGTGCCCAGCATGCTGCTGCAACCGCTAATCGAAAACGGTATCAAGCATGGATTGGAGCCGCGCATCGGCGGAGGCACCATCACACTGAGGAGCCGATTGCAGCAGGACAAGCTGGTGATTACTGTCGAGGATGATGGCGTGGGGATGCCGGTGGAAAACGGCTCCCCTGTCCATCGCAGCGGACTGCTGCAGGCCGGTACCGGCGTCGGAATGCGCAATGTGCGGGAACGGATGCAGGTGTTGTGCGGTCCAGACGCCGGCTTTGAGATTCTCAGTCGCCCGGGCCGCGGCACGCGCGTCATCTTGACGATCCCAGTCAACTCCGCGAAGACGGCGACGGTTCAATTGCCGGAGCTGCGCAGTATCGATTCGTAAAATTCTTCATACTTTGGGATGACTCGGGAGGCACAATAGGTCCGCTGCGCTTCCTGGCGACCGGCGCGCGCCATTTCTTTCAATCGATCGCGATCCTTCAGCAAGCCCACAGCGGCTGCGGCCATGGCCTCCACGTCGCCGACCGGGAACAGCAGGCCGGTAACTCCATTTTGAATCAACTCCGGTACGCCGCCCACGTTGGTGCCGATGGTGGGAACTTCACAGGCCATCGCCTCCAGCGCGGCCAGTCCGAAGGACTCCAACCTGCTCGGCAGCAACATCAGATCGGCTGCGGGCAATAGCTGGTTGACCTGGTCATGCTTCCCCAGAAAGTGAATGCGATCGAAGATATTCAGAGACTTCGCCTGCCATTCCGCCGAAGAACGCTCTGGACCATCGCCGACCATCAGCAGTCTGGCCGGCATTTCCTTGGCGACCCCGGCAAAAACGCTGATCACGTCTTGAATGCGTTTGACAGGACGGAAGTTCGACAAATGAACCAGGACGGCCTCGTCGGGTTCGGCGTATTGGGCGCGAACGATTTTGCTCGCTTCAGGATCGCGCAGGTAGACGTCGCAATTGACGAAGTTTGTAATTACTTCAATCGGGCGGGTGGTGCCGAAGGTTTCCACGGTCATGCGTCGCAGATAATCGGAGATGGCTGTGACGCCGTCACTCTCATCGATGGCATATCGTGTGATCGGTAGATACGCGCGATCCGCGCCGACCAGGGTGATATCCGTGCCGTGTAGCGTGGTGACAAACGGAAGCCTGCGGCCGCTGCGGGCGAGCATCTGCCGGGCCAGCAGCGCGCTTACGGAGTGGGGAATCGCATAGTGAACATGCAGCAGGTCGAGATCGTAATATTCCGCGACTTCCGACATGCGTGTGGCCAGCGCCAGCGAGTAGGGCGGAAACTCAAACAGCGGATAGTTCGAGACCGGGACCTCGTGGAAGTGAATCCGCTCCTCGCGGCCGCTGAGTCGAAACGGCTGCGCGTAGGAGATGAAATGAATGTCGTGGCCGCGATTCGCCAGCTCGATCCCCAGCTCGGTGGCGACGACGCCGCTGCCGCCATACGTCGGATAACATGTGATGCCGATTTTCATGTGCGATCGCTTTCTGCATCGGTAGATGCCCGTCGAGGCTATTTGCTGCGAATCCTTATGGTTCAGGTGTGCGCAGGCAGTTGCACCAACTCGCCAAAATGGGCTAGCTGGACAGAAAAACTGAGTCTTCCGAGGATTGCCGGCAGGGTCTGGAGTGCAGTCAGCTCAACTTCTCGGGCTTGTTGCAGACGTGTCCGAGTCGACCGCAATTCCGCGTCCATATAGGCAGGATGACAGACGAGTTCCCATGTGCCGTCGGGAATTTGGCTCAACAGAGCACGCAGTGTAGGTTCATTGAGAGTTCCGGTCGCGGCGACTCCCAGGCAACCGTCGGTGGTGGCAAATTCTCTCTCCTGCGCCAGCCTTAAGAAATGGCGGCGGAACCTGGTCAGCAGCCGGACCTGCCATGTCCGAACCAATCCAGCATTGCGTGTCGCAGCCACGCTCCACAAAGGTTCAAAGGGATTACGAATCGCCCGCACAGCGCAAGCTTTCGCGGCCCGCATTACGCCATCGAGAACAGGTGGAAACATGTGGGTGTGCTTGTGCGTATCGACATGCGTGACGGTGATGCCAGACTGCTGCAGCCGTAAAATTTGCGCAATCGCTTCCTGCTCGATCTGGTCTCGATCAATGCGTCCCAGGTACAGGTCGCGGACAAATCCTCCCAGTGTCGATCGGAAGCGCGGTGCATTGCAGGTGAGGCTGGTGGAATCGAGCAGGCTGGGAATCGCCGCTGGATTCGCAACCGGTGTCCCATCGACCAAAACGATATGACAGCCAACTCCAAGAAGTTGTTGTTGCCTAAAAATTTCGACGGCTTCAGAAAAACGAGGAGCGGCGGCCATCAGCGTTGTGGAGTGCAGCGCGCCCAAACGATGCAGATCCAGCACGGCACGATTGATGCCGTCCGTCAGTCCGAAGTCGTCTGCATTCACGATGAGTCGGCGCACTGCATGAGTTTATCAAGTGTTGCGTTCGTAAAGCGTCGCTGCGCCGCAGGCGCCTGCGAATCCGCGATAATCCGTGAAAATTTCATGCGCGATTTTTCCCGGCCGTATTGCGGTGCTGGGAAAGGTGAGTTTTACGACACTTCGAAACTTCGCGCCATTATGGAAGATGGGCGGATTTCTCTGTCGTCGTGTGCGCAATCGGCAGATGGAATTCCTCGCTGCCCTCGTGCAGAGGATACGTTCGTCCCGACCATACGAGTTCTCCGGTCAGGCCTTTTGGCAGATCGATGGACGCCAGCCAAGAACCCTCCACCCTGCGGTAAGAGACGTGAATATCTCCACCCGCATGTGGCATCGTAGCTTCCAGATGTGTCAGCTGTCCAAGGTGAGGTTCTATTTCGACTCGCGCAAATCCCGGTGCAGCGGGCCGGATGCCAGCCACAATTGTCAGCAGGTCGTAGTTCGGGCTGGCGCTCCAGGCATGGCTGTCGGAGCGGGTCGGTTCTGGAGTCTCCGCCCAGGTGCTTAGCCCCATCTTTAACATTTTTCTCCACGGAGTCAGTTCATTCAGATAAAGGTCTCCCAGACCGGCGTGCTCCAGTGCGCGACTGAGATAAAAGCGGAAGTAATACGTGATCTGAGACACGGGCGGGACTGGCATGCCATCCACCGTGGTTGCGGTGTCTGCCCGCGAGTCCAGAATGCGCCGCACGACCGCAGCCTGCTGGGAACTGGGCACAACGTCCAGCCAGACAGCCAGAATGTTTGCTTCCTGGCTGTAGCTGTTTTTCTCCGGTGTATCGGCAAGCACGCCGTAACGCGTGTCCCAATTGGACCGATTGAGGGCAGCCGCGGCTTTTGTAAAAAGCGCTTTATACTCTGCCACGCGCTGAGGACTTCCAAGCTTTGCTTCCATGTCCCAGGCGTCGCGCAGCGCTTCCATATACTGCAAGGTCAGAAAGCTCGATCCGCCGTTGGCATCCTGTGGCGGCACTCCACCCTTATATCCGCTCGTCCAGTCGCCGAATTCCCACCAACCCACTTTTCCCATGAGTCCATCTGGACGAAGGTGCGCGGTATACCAGTCGATTGTGCCGCGTGTGTGCGGTAATGTCGCGCGCACAAGATTCGGATCGTCGACATACATCCAGTAATCGTGAAGCATATCGATCCATATGAGGGAGAAGGTTGGAATGAACTGCGGCAGTGAGGAAGGATAGCGGCTCTGAGTGAGACCATTGGGAACTCGGGAGTCGTCAATACTGGCGATGGCCTGGCGCGGCAAACGACTGTCCCCCGAATCGACATAGGAAATGAGCGCTTCGATGCGGGTGTCTCCCACATACTGCAGGCGCTCCCAGTAGGGAGTGTCCATGTAGGTTGTGTGGGCGCAGAGCCGCGCCGTGCGCCATCCCGTGGTCCAAATGGCATCCAGGTCGGGAATGTCCGCTGAGATTTTCGCATTCATCTGAAACGGATAGGCGGTGAACCATGCCTTCAGGCTCTCCAGCCGAAGCGGAGTGGATTCCGTCGTTACGTCGATCTGAAGATAGCGCCATGTGCGCCAGTTCAACGGAGCGAAATCGCGTTGGCTGCCGCCTCCACTGATGAATTCATCGTAGAGACCCTGGATATGGCGACCGGCAATTTGATTGCGATTGCCCTTTTGTCCATGCGCATCGTACAAAGCTTCCGCATAGGTCAGTCGAATATTTGCATCGCGTCCGCCGCTGACCACCAGGACAGGATACGCAGTCTGCAGCACACCGTTGTCCAGCAACAGGGTGATGTGCGTGTTTGCAGGGATCGTAAGTGGCTTGTCTGGAAATGCCGGCAGCGAAGGTAGTCCTTCGACCCGGACCGGTTTGCCGGCAGCGACCAAACGATGTTCCATCGTCGGCAGCGGGTCCGCGACAGATTCCCAGTTTGTATCCAAAGACATCGCTCCGCGCGTGGCCGCATGGCCGATGATTTCCGGCTTCCGCCATTGGCTGAGATTCTGTGAATCCGGCAGGTCCCAGTTCCAATCGAGTCGCCGCCCGTCGATTCGCTCTCCGAATCCGGCACCGAAGTAGCCGGAGAATTTCTCATCCGAAACCGACCCCCAGCCCGGCTGTTGCTCCACTCGCCATGAGGGCCCCGTGTTCGCGGACTGCTCGGCTGCCGTGTCTCCCTGGAGCAGAAATCCGGTTCGGCTGCTCATCTGCGCGATAGGGGCCTTGGTGCCAAAGTTCCACACAATTGCCGCCAGTGTATTGATTCCAGGGTGGAGGAACGGCGCCAGATCGATCGTCTCAAAACGCCAATGGAATAAATCGCCTCGCGCCGGGCCTTGCCCTGCGAACTTGCCGTTGACGTGCAGCAGGAATTGATTGTCTGCGCTGACATGCACCCAGTAGTGGGCGGGCAGGGAAGCGAGGTTCAATTCTTTGCGGAAATAGAAAACTCCGGCGTCCTTTTCTGGAGCATCCGGGCATGCGATCCATTCCGCAGGCCACACGCTGGAAACCAAGGATGGATTTAACGGGAGAGAAACCTGCCCGCGCAGCGGAATCGCAAGGCAGCTTAAACAAGCAATCGACAGCAGAAATCCCCTCATAGGCGTAAAGGATAACAAATCCAATGAAACATTTTTTGCAGCGGTTCGACCGGAGATCATCATTTCCGCGAGGAGAGTTTGCCTGCTACCCTAGCGAGCATTTATTGATTCCGAGAATAAAGCCTGATTTGTCCGTTTTGGATTTCGATCAGCATTATCCGCCCGGGACAAGCAAATGGAACACGATCGAACCCCGGATGGTTTCCTTCATCAGCATGAACTGGAAAGGAGAACCGCTGGTCAACTTCGAGACCGTCGTCAAAATGATCGGCGCTACGAAGACAAGACAGGGACTGCGCGTCAAAGCGGTTCTGGACAAGGGCCGTTATGAAACGGGATTGAAAATTGGCCGGAAGCAAATGGAAGCGCTGAACATTCAACCGCACAGGCAGAACCCGGAGTGGAACTATTCGCTGCCCCCGCGCAGCGGCCAATCGAGAAATGAATAGTTAACTTTATTGTGCGGCAATTTCTAAGTGTCTCCATCTTAGGATGGTGGAAACCCCTCGCCTTCAGGCGAAACAAGTTGATCGATGTCTCCGCAGGAGTCGAGACATCCGCCCACTGAAGGTCGGCGGGTTTGGATTGAAGCGGGCGCGTTTCAGTCGAATTCTATTCGACGCGCCCGCGAGAACCCCTTGACTTCAAGTCGAGGGGTTCTCGGTTATTTCTCCATCGGCATCATCCGTTTTGAAAAACTACGCCTATCTGGTTTTCGAATAGTTGTGGAGTTGCGGCCCAATGAGGTTCGAGTATTTGTAATTCTCGTCGCGGTCGGAGTCTATGGTCCAGAACATCGCTCCGATCATATTTGGATGGCCTGAGCGTTTCCTCAGTTTGTATGTGGCTCCCGCAGGAGCTTTCCCGGTAATGATGTAGTCCATCGCCTTGCTGACGACTGTACGCGCGGAGTAGCCAGTGAGAAAACCGACCGCAACCTTATTTGCCGGCATCCCCGGGAAGAATTGTCCGGGATTGCCTCCTACGTTGAATCCACGTAGCAGCAGTTCAGTCATGGCTGCATGGTAGTCGACCGAGTTGGATTGATAGATCTCGCCGTCCAGTCCTTCCAGCGGCGGCGTGTTGTAGTCCTGCACGTCGACGAAGGAGAGGATGTCTCGCAGACCGTAGACGAGCGGAAGATACGACCCGAACTGACCTCCGTAGCTGGGATATCCACCAGGAATCTGCGTTCCTTCCGGTACTAGACTGATCATGAAGGTGGGGCCGAAGCGATCGCGCAACTGGCGCAGACCTGCGATCAGATTCACGACGGATGGCGTGGTGGGATGTTTGAAGTGAGTGTCTCCCGGCGTCAGATCGAGCGACGGCGATTCAAAGTCGATGTCGACACCGTCGAAGCCGTATTCGGAAACGACACTGGTGACAGAGGAAACAAAGTTCGGGATATCTTTCGCATCGTCGAGCTTGAAGTACTGGCCGCCTCCTCCCAGCGAGATCATCACTTTCTTGCCTTGACCCTTGAGATGCGCGACGTCGGCTTTCATCTCTTCCGGTGTGATGCCTCGGGGAACGCGAAACTTCAAGGTCCCTTCTGGAGCTTTGTAATCCGGCGCGGCGAAGGCGACGATGATGACGTCCCACTGCGGGGAGATATCGCGTAGCCGGAACGTAGTGCCGTCAAAGCTGGAACCGGTCCAGTAGCCAATCAGTCGATGACCGTTCGGCGGTCCGCTGGCTGGAATGGGGGCAACGGTTGGCCCGGTGCGGCTGGCCATGCGACGCCTGCGGCTCTGGCATGGCTGGGCAGGTCCTTGCAGTGCTTTGGAATCGGGGAAGCTGTAAGCGATGGCTGGGTTTGAGGCGCCGTCGAGATACCAGTGCAACGTAGCTACGTTCGACAGGTGATACGTGAACTCTGCGGTACGTACAACAAACGGCATCGAAACGGGAAAGCTGTTTTTAGGATTCGTATTTGTGGGTTCGAGAAGGAAGTAATTGGAGCCGACGCCTGTCCCGGCGCAGCCGCCGTTTTCTCCCGGATACAGCCATGCGCGGAAAAAGTTTCCAGCAGCTCCCGTGGTGTGGAAATACGTTTGCGGGTTGTGCAGCGGGTCGTTGATAAACTCCGCCAGTTGCTGGGTCAGCGGCTGGACGTCGAGGTCTTCAACCACCGCCGGTGCGGCGTGGAGATAGGAGCCCAGCACAAAGGAGTTTCCCGTGGCCGCGTCGATGCCGTGCGTTCCCCAGGAACAGCAAACTGTCGCATCGCTATCGGTGTAAAAGGCGGTGTTATGAGTCACGGCGATGACGAGCTTGCCATTCTGCCGGGGAATCTGTTGGAAGATCTGCTTCTCAAGAAAATTAACATCGACAATCGCGAACGATCTGCCGTTCTTCTTCGATGTCAGAATGTAACCGTAGCCGGGAGGAATGGCGATGGCGACGGGCTTGATTTCAGGCTTGGTAAGCAGCGTTCGTCCACTCGTATCCGACGGAAACGTGGCGCGCAGCAGCCCATCCGCATATTGCGTCTTGTCGCCGCCGGAAAACGCGGATCGGGTGTAGATGGGTGACTTCAGAATGCGCGACACGTCCGGGGCCGCATCCAGAATGGGCTTCTTGCCTTCGAAGGTGAGAGCGATAGGGATCAGCACTGTGGGAATGACGGTCGTGCCGCTCTTGGCGGGATCGCGACCCGCCAGCGTATAGGAACTTCCGCCGATCACTCGATTGAAAGTGGGGACTGTGCCTTGCGCACGCGCGGAGCATAGCGACAGGGAAAGGAGAACAAGTAGGCAGAGGGGCTTGATTCGAGTGTCCAGCATGATTTGACCTTGGATGAAGGGATTGATGCTGCGCTTGTAACTGCATTCTTTCACGAAAGCCACACCTGGGGTGTTTGGATGGGGTCCTCTCAAATAGAGTGAAGGTTGACTGGGTACGGAATTGCGCAGGAAAGGGAGCACGAAAATGGCAAGGCAAGGGAATCCAGGATCTCGCCGCAGGCCCAAAGTGTCGATAGCCCCGCCGAATTCAGTGACAGGCTCCGTATTTACCCGCAGAGTATGCTTACGAGACGATGGGCTCCAGAGTGAACCTCCATTCGCGATGGTTGTCTACAGCCCAGAGGTCGAGGGGCACGCGATCTCTTGCTGTGCTTCAGTCTTTCTTGTTGAATCATTTGAAAAACGATGTATTTTATAAGCGCCGATTTAAAATGTGTTGTATCCCGCTGGCGGAACGAAGCAGATGTTCAATGATTGGCACGCAATTCTGCCATCGGATCGATGTCAGTTTGACGCGCGGAGTGGAAGCAGATTGTTCGGTATTGTTGGCATGAAAAAGATCTCCCGTTGGGTGAGCGCGTGATGTATGGCGATACGAAAAGACGGTAAAAATAGTTTCGCGCGGACCACTCTTGCAGACGTAGCGCGCGAAAGTGGATTTTCTCCCTCAACCATTTCCATCGTGTTGAATGAAGCCCCCATTTCCAAATATGTAGCGGCAACGACCAAAGAACATATCCGTGCGGTGGCCAAACGCATGGACTACCGGCCCGATGCCTTTGGGCGCTCCTTGCGCAAACGGCGCAGCCACACCATTGGCGTCATGATTTTCGATATTTCCGATCCATTCTGCACGCTCATCTTGCAGGGTATTGAAAAAAGTCTCCATCCTACCGAATTTCTACCCTTTATCGTCGACGCCCATAACCGGCGGGAGCAGTTTGAGCGCTACATGGCCATGCTGCTGGAATACCGGGTGGAAGGCTTGATTGTCGTGGCGAATTGGCTGTTTATCGATATCGAGACGCTTTCGGAGTTGGAGAGGCATCGCGTGCCGACCGTGTTGGTTGGTTCGGAGATGCGCAGTGGTCCGCTGGGTTCCGTTCTGGTGAACAATGAGCAAGGAGGCTATCTTGCGTTGCAGCACTTGTATTCGCTGGGACACAGAAAAATCGCATTTATCCGCGGACCTCGCCAGTTGTGGGACAGCAGCCGGCGTTGGGATGGTGTTCTCCGTTTTGCCGCTGAGGTGGGACTCAAGATGCCGAAAAAGTGGGTGGTTGAGTTGACGGGTTCGTCTGAGTCCAACTCCAGCTTTGACGAAGGCCGGTCTTTGACCTCCACCATGTTGCAGCGCGATCCGGGCTTTACTGCTCTTCTGGCCTTTGACGATCTCACGGCTTTTGGCGTCGTTCGAGCATTGCGCAATTTCGGTCGTAGGGTTCCTGAAGACTGTTCGGTTGTGGGCTTTGACGATGTCCCTCACGCAGCGCTCTTCAATCCAAGTCTTTCAACTGTACGGCAGCCGATGGAGCGCATGGGTTCGATAGCTGTGGGACGCATCCTCAAGGAGATTCAGCAGGATGGAGAAGTCGAGCAGGAAAAGGGGCGCGTCGACCTTTTGCCGCCGGAACTGATTCAGCGCGAATCGACCGCCGCGATCGCTCAAAAGGGTAAACTTTTGCCAAAAAATACCAGGAAACATTGAAGTCCTTGACTCCGACGCTAGTAACGCTTAAAAATCTCATATTCAAACGATTCTATGTTTCACGTGTCGAACGCCTCATCAACTGAGAGATCGCCTGACTCGTCATAAGATGTACCCGGAGGACGTTGCAATGAAATTTCGCCTGGAAGTCCAAATCATGGTGTTGTTGGCGGTTCTGGGTGTTGGCCCGGCGTTGCCTTGTTTCGCGCAAAGTGCGAACAAATCCCTTATCGCCAAAGCTATTTCGCTTCGCCAGGGATGGGAGATTCAGTCGGGCTGCAATATCCAGGCGGACGGCGCAGAGTTGTCTTCCGCGCAGTACCATCCGCATGGGTGGATCAAGGCCACCGTTCCGACCACCGTGCTGGCAGCTCAGGTAGCAGCCGGTATCTATCCCGACCCCTACTATGGAATGAATCTGCGCAAGATTCCAGGCTCCGACTATCCGTTGGGGAAATTCTTCTCCAACATGGAGATGCCTGCGGGTAGTCCGTATCGTTGCGCCTGGTGGTATCGCAAACAGGTGCAAATTCCAGCTAGCTCTCGCGGCAAAACTACATGGCTGCATTTTGGGGGGATTAATTACCGGGCCAATGTGTGGGTCAACGGCCAATTGGTCGCTAACTCCCAACAGGTCGCCGGAGCTTATCGCGTCTACAACCTGAATATCACCAAGGCAGTGACTCCTGGAAAGTCTGCTACCATCGCCGTCGAAGTCTTCGCTCCAGGGCCGCTCGATCTAGGCATCAATTGGGTAGACTGGAACCCCTCTCCGCCCGATAAGGATATGGGTCTCTGGGGCCCCGTGGATATGGAAACGACCGGCCCTGTTGCCGTTCGCTACCCCTCCATCGCCACGCATTTTGAAGACGCAAGTCTAAAAGCCGCCGACATTACCGTGACCGCCGAATTGCAAAATGCTACCGGCCATCCGGTGCAGGGAACGCTGATCGGCACCTTCGCGGGTCAGCGATTTCAGCAGCCCGTGCAGCTTGCCGCTGGCGAATCGAAAAGTGTCGACTTTTCTCCCGAGCAATTTCCCCAGTTGAAACTCAAGCATCCCGCCATCTGGTGGCCTGCGGAAATGGGCGCACATCCGCTCGCGACTGTAACTGTCCGTTTCATCGCCAACGGTCAACTCTCCGATACTGCCTCGGCTCGTGTCGGCATTCGCGAGGTTACGTCGGATCTCACCGCGAAAGGGGCGCGGTTATTTCGCATCAACGGCAAGCCGATTCTGATTCGCGGAGGCGGGTGGTCGCAGGACCTGATGATGCGCGAAGACCACGAAAATCTACCGCAGCAGATCCGCATGGTGAAGGACCTGCATCTGAACACCATTCGTCAGGAAGCCAAACTGGAAGGCGATGAATTCTATCGGCTGACGGATGAGAACGGCATCCTGGTCATGGCGGGTTGGTGTTGCTGCGACCAGTGGGAACACTGGAAGAATTGGACCCCGGAAAATCATCAGGTCGCAAACGCCTCACTGCGCTCGCAGATGTTGCGTCTGCGGCATCATGCGTCTCTGCTGGTGTGGTTGAACGGCAGCGACAATCCTCCGCCTGCAGATGTTGAACAGGCGTATTTGAATGTCGAGAAAGAAACAAAATGGCCCAATCCAACCATCTCCTCGGCTTCCGCCAAGCCAACGACAGTGACGGGGCCCAGTGGCGTCAAAATGTCGGGCCCGTACAACTATGTTTCTCCCTCCTATTGGTATGTTGATAGCAACCATGGCGGCGCATTCGGCTTCAACACTGAAACCAGTCCAGGCCCAGCCATTCCCCAGCCCGATAGCCTGGTGAAATTTCTGCCGCCGCAGGACCGTTGGCCGATCGGTAAGGTCTGGGACTACCACGCAGGCGGTGGCGACTTTATGAATGTCGACGTTTTCAACGATGCGATGCGCGCCACCTATGGTTTCCCCGATTCCATGGATGCATATTCCAGGGTTGCGCAAACCATGACCTATGACGGCGAACGGGCCATGTTTGAAGCCTATGCGCGGAACAAGTACACATCCACGGGCGTTATCCAGTGGATGTTGAACAACGCATGGCCTTCTGTCATCTGGCACCTATACGACTACTACTTGCAAACCGGCGGCGGATACTTCGGTACGAAAAAGGCCTGTGAGCCGCTGCACGTGCAATATTCCTACGACGATCACAGCATTTATGCGGTCAGCAGCCTGCCGGTTGCGACGCCATCGCTACAGGTGCAGGTGGATGTCTACGATCTGGATCTGAAATCGGTCTTCCACCAGTTGAAGACCGTCAGCCTTGCCGCTGACGGTTCGCAGCGCGTTCTCGACATCCCAGCCAACATCTTTCAGCCGGATCAATCGACTCACTTTGTTCGACTGCAGATGAAGAATACATCGGGCAAAATTGTCAGTCGGAATTTTTATTGGATTCCGTCGAAGCTTACCGTGTTCGACTGGCCAAAGACGGAATATACCTATACTCCGGCGATTGCTTACGCGAACATGCAAGCGCTGCGCTCGCTGCCCAAAAGCCAAATCCGTGCCACTCTCAGCACGGTAAACCACTCCTTGCATGTCCACCTTGAAAACCCATCGCATGCCTTGGCGTTTCAGGTGGAAGTACAAGGTTTCACCGCCGATGGCAAACCCATTCTTCCGCTACTGTGGAGTGACGACTTTGTTGAGTTGATGCCGGGCGAGAAGCGTGATCTAACGGCCGAACTCCCCAAAACGACCGCCGCCAATCAAGCCTCCGTGGTAGTCGGCGGATGGAATACAAACACCGTAAACCTGGGCGCGAAGCTTTTGGAGCATGCCAGCGCTGCTGCTGAGTGAAGGGAAGGCGACCACTTCTATAATTGAAGAGGAATGCATCGGAGCCCATGCTTAGGGAGAAAAACCTTGAATATATTGAAGCGCATCTTACTGCTGCTGGTTGGCTGTTGTTGCATGCTCGCCATATCTCTGATGGCCCAGGTGGTTCGAGTAGATATTACGCCCGCACATGCCACGAACCACTTTGTTCCCAAGCAGACGCTCGGAGCCGGTATTGACCGCATTCAAACTGTAGCCATTGATAAGTTGATGAATAAGACAATTCTGGATCGAGTGTTTACTGCTGGCTGGCAGCCTGTAACCTATCGCCAGAATACGGAGCTTGCCATCGAGGCATGGCACTGGAATCCGGAAGGCACATGGAGTGACCCCAACAATAAACAAGGTTATTTCACTGGATCGGCGCAGCCGACCGGGTTCATTCGACATTCATTTGGATACGCATTGCCGCATCGCGGAATCACTCGTGACGGAGGTTCGGTCACAGGCTATTCTCGATTGACAGATGGCGATACTTCAACGTACTGGAAGAGCAATCCTTATCTCTCCAGTCGATACACCGGCGAGGATGATTCACGCCATCCCCAATGGGTGATGATGGACCTGAGCAGTGTGCAACTTCTCGACAGCATTAAGATTGCGTGGGCGAATCCGTACGCGACTCAATATACAGTCCAATATTGGACTGGCACTATCCCATATGACAGCCCGCTCGACTTTCCAACGAATGGAGTCTGGCAGACATTTCCAGACGGCGTCATCAGCTCGGGAAAGGGCGGAGTTGAAACTGTTCATCTTTCCAGCCAGTTGATACCCGCGCGGTATGTCCGTATTGTGATGACGCATTCGTCCAATACATGCGATACGCATGGTTCGTCCGACCCTCGGAACTGCGTTGGATATGCTATCGACGAGCTCTATGCGGGGACAACTAGCGCCGACGGCCAATTCCACGATCTGGTTCGTCACACCGCCGATCAGGAACAGACGGTGACAGAGGCTTCCTCTGTCGATTCCTGGCACACCGCAAAAGATTTATTGACCGCCAAAGAATCTCAGATGGGATTCGATCTTTTCTACACCAGCGGAGTCACCCAGGGACTTCCAGCTATTGTTCCCATCGCGCTGATTTACGACAACCCAGAGAACGCGGCCTCCGAGATCAAATACCTGGAGGCGCGTCACTATCCCATCTCCTACGTCGAAATGGGGGAAGAGGCGGATGGTCAGTACATCGCGCCGGAGGATGTGGCAGCCTTGTATATTCAGTTTGCGATCGCGATTCACCGCGTCGATCCAAATGTAAAACTAGGTGGTCCGTCCTTTGAAGGTGTCAATCGCGACATCCTGTATTGGCCCACTGCGGACGGAAAGGCTTCGTGGCTCGGACGATTTCTGGATTACTTGCGGCAACACGGGCATTTGCAGGACCTGGCATTCTTTTCCTTTGAGCATTATCCACTGGGCCCTTGCGAAATCGCATGGAGCAGCTTGTATGACGAGCCGCAGTTGGTCGCCAATATTATGCAGACGTGGCGCAATGACGGTTTGCCCGCGAATGTTCCCATGTTAATCACGGAGTCGAATCTTTCCTCCGCTGCGTCTGAGACATACATGGATATCTTCGGCGGTATTTGGTTGGCCGACTATGTTGGTTCTTTTTTGAATGCCGGCGGAAAGGGACTGTATTACTTCCACTATCTGCCGTTGCAAATGGAAAACGGTTGCAACAATTCTCCCGGGACGTTTGGAATGTTTACCGTGAATGCGGATTATCAAATCCAGCAGCCGTTGTCGCAATACTTCGCCAGCCGCATGATCAATTACGAATGGCTCCAACATGATGGCGGCATGCATGCCGTCTATCCCGCTGCGGGAACGTACGACGATGGCGCGCACCACACGCTGGTCACAGCGTATTCAGTGCTGCGCCCGGATCGCGAATGGTCGGTCATGTTAGTGAATCGCGATCAAGAGCAAGCGCATAAGGTGCAGGTAGTTTTTAACAATTTGCAAAACAAAACATCTAGCTATCTTTCTGGCAACGTCCACGTTTCCACCTTCGGAAGCGAGCAGTATAAGTGGCATCCAGCGTTCAGACATGCGGATACATCCCACATTCCAGAAACTCTGGATAAGATTCCTCTTTTATATACCGATGGTTACGCGGACCCGGATGGTCCAATCAAAGAAGCGACGGTACCAGGCGATAAGGCAACAGAGTACGAAATTCCGCCAGCTTCGATCGTCGTATTGCGAGGTAATCTAACCCAACTTCCGCAGTCTGAATAGTAAGTATTGTTTCAATGTTGATATGTCGAAGTCTTCACTAAGACGGGCAACCCTGACGATCTGCGCAATACAGATCCTGCCGGTCTGAATTGCTCAAGTGGGCGGCAAACATGGTCGATCTCTTCGCCAGACGCCACTTGTGCTGCGGTCTTTCTAAGGTCTAAAGTGAATTATGGAGCAAGTTAGCGTGAAAAGTGCAAAGTCGCCGAGATCGAGCACGATGAGTTCAACGTTGCGTTGTTTTCATGTGCTTGAACTACTTGCTGAGGGGCCCTTTGAACTACTGAGTCGGCCCATAATGGTTAAACTTTTTATAGTTTGATTCGTCTAACTGACTATGGAGCGAGTGGACGGGCGGAAGCTATCGATTGCGGCATTGAATGAGCGGCGGCGGCGGGCAAGTGGCTCAATGAGACCTATCCGAAGATCGCCAAGCGCGCCAAACAAGAGGGAGCGGAGATCCACTGGGGCGATGAAACCGGGCTGCGATCCGACGATGTGCGCGAGCGCGGTTATGCGCCCAGGGGTGAGACGCCGGTGTTGCGCGTCCACCGCAATCGCTCCAGCCTGAGCGTGATTGCGACGGTGACCAACAAGGGGCAGATGCGCTGGAATATCTTCTCCGGCGCGTTGCATGCGAAGGTCCTGATCGGCTTCCTGAAACGGTTGACCCGCCACGAGCGGAGAAAGCTCTTCTTGATTTTGGACAATCGGCGTGTCCATCACTCGCAGTTGGTCAAACAATGGCTGAAGGCCAATGCCGACAAGATCGAGGCCTTCTATCTGCCCAGCTATTCCCCGGATCTGAAGCCGGACGAGTTGCTCAATGCCGACCTGAAGCAAAGGGTCGCCACAACCGCCCCGGCAAGAACCAAGACGGCCCTGACAAGGACCGCATCCACTTCGCCCCGCAGTATCCAGAAGCAGCCGCAACGGGTGCAGCGCTACTTCCTCCATCAGCATGTCAGGTATGCCGCTTGAGTATGATCATTTCGGGCCGGATCAATAACGTGGCATTTTCTGTGTTGAGAAGCGCCCCCGCGTTCGACGAGACTTTCACCGTGGTGGAAGCCGACCTGATCGAGAGCTTCGTATCGGCCCTGGCAATCTGGTCAATCTGAAGATGGAACGGGCCAATCGACGCGGTACTGAAGCCGGGTGATGTTGCCGTAACCTCGTAATCGCCAATCGTCAGAAATTCCATTCTGCCAATTCTTAGATATATTGTCCGTATTACGAGCAAATTGGCACGACGAGACTGCCATATTTTTCGATAGGGGCTGAAATGAATACCGTGATGGACCCGAGTATTTGCCAGACGATTGCAAAAGGCGGTGTGATCCCGGCCCACCCGCTGGCTCTGACTGCGGAACGAAGGCTGGATGAGAGACGGCAGCGGGCCCTGTCTCGCTACTATATCGATGCAGGCGCTAGCGGACTTGCGGTGGGAGTTCACACGACGCAGTTTGCCATTCGAGATTCGCGCATTGGACTATTCGAGCCGGTCTTGCAATTGGCGGCTGCAGAGATGGATCGGGCCGATCAGGTCCGTACAGAACCCCTGGTGAGAATTGGCGGAATCTGTGGAGATACGGCACAGGCGCTGCGAGAGGCCCGGCTGCTGGCCGATTTGGGATATCACGCGGGCCTGTTAAGCCTTGGAGAATTGCGCGAGGCAGACGATGAGATGCTGCTTCATCATTGTCGCCGAGTTGCTGAGGTGCTCCCTATCGTAGGCTTCTATCTGCAGCCGGCTGCGGGCGGACGCTTGCTCTCGTTTCGCTTCTGGCGAGAATTTGTAGAAATTGAAAATGTGGCCGCCATCAAAATCGCGCCGTTCAATCGCTACCAGACGCTCGATGTAGTCCGGGCGGTCGCCGAATCGGGGCGGCAGGTCCCACTCTATACAGGGAACGACGACAACATCGTGATGGATCTTCTGGCTCCATATTCATTCTCCGCCAATGGCGAAAAGAAGGAACTCCGTATCGTGGGCGGGCTGCTGGGCCACTGGGCGGTTTGGACCCGCAGTGCCGTCAAACTTCTTCAGGAATGTCATGCAGCCGTTTCCGGCGGGAACGGTATTTCCCAGGAGCTACTGCAACGGAGCAATCAGATCACCGATGCCAATGCAGCGCTGTTCGACGCGGCAAACAATTTTCGCGGCTGTATCCCCGGTCTCCACGAGATATTGAGACGCCAGGGATTATTGCAAGGGGTCTGGTGCCTGAATCGAAACGAATCCCTCAGCCCCGGCCAGAAAGAGGAGATCGATCGTGTCTGCGCTTCCTATCCCCATCTGAAGGATGACGAGTTTGTTCTCCAGGGCCTGGATCGATGGCTGCGCCCCTGACGTTGACGACATGGATTTTCAAATCCAAGTTTCCGGAAAGTGCAAAGGAGAAAAAACACAATGAATCGCAGAAGCCTGCTGCAGGGTCTTTCGTTCAGTATGCTCGCGGCCAAATTATCTGGCGCCTCCTCTTTATACGGTCAAGCCACGGAGCCGCAGCCGGAACCTGCGCGTCGCATCTCGGCCAATGATCGCATCAACATCGGCATCATCGGGCCCGGAAGCCGCGGGCAGGAGTTGGTCCGGCAATTGCTCCGTACTCCTGGCGTGGAAATTGCCGCGCAGTGCGACGTGTATGAACCGCGGTTTGCCGAAGTCAACGAACTGGTCGGCAAGAAGGTGCCCGCGTATCAGGACTATCGCGAGCTGTTGCAGCGCAAAAACCTGGACGCAATCTATATTGCAACTCCGCCGGTGTTTCATGCCAGCTATGCCATCGCCGCCATGAAAAGCGGGCGGCCGGTCTATTGCGAAAAAACCCTTGGCTTTACCCCAGAAGATTCCCAAAACGTCGTGGACGCGGTCTCCAGGACCGGTCAGATTTTTCAGATAGGCCATCAAATGAGGTATGCGTCCTGGATTCGCGACTCCATTCAGCGCGTACATCAGGGAGAGATTGGAGAACCGACCCAGGTGTACTCGTACTATCATCGCAGCGACAACTGGCGGCGCGAAGTGCCGAATCCCAGCCTGGAACGCCTGATGAACTGGCGCCTCTATCGCGACACTTCCGGCGGTTTGTTTGAAGAACTTGGTTCCCATCAAATCGATATTGCCAATTGGGTCTTCAAAGAACAGCCGCAAGACGTTCTGGGCACAACGAGTATCGCGGTCTACCATGATGGCCGCACGGTAGGCGACAATGTGCAGGCGGTCCTGGGCTATTCCAAGGGCAGGCGCCTGTTTTTCAGCTCCATTACAGACAACGCTCTGGCGGGCAATCAGATTTGGGTTTATGGCACCGATGGCAGTTTGCAGATTACGGGCGAAGATGCGACGTTTTACCGCAAGAAGGAAAAGACGATTACGGCCGCATCGCATTCTCAAGTTGTGCAGCGCGGACTGAAAACCGGCGCTTCCTATGCTCCGGACTCTGTGATGCCATATCGCGGACCGGGAGACCCAGTGCCTGTGAGAAATCGCGAAGAGCCGACGCTCACCGCTTGCAAGTCTTTTGTCGAATGCGTGCGCAACAAGCAGCAGCCGTTCGCGAATGTTGACGTGGGCTTCGGATCGGCAATGCCATGCTCAATTGGGAAACGCGCCTTCGCTGACGGACGCGCAATGAAGATTCCGCAATTGAAGCGGCTGAGTTGAAGCACATTTTTTCTCTGAATGAAGTGAAACAGGCAAGGCATTTAAGCTGCGCCATTTTGTGTTTCTGTTCGGGCCATCTCATCCCCATATTCAATGGAGATTAAGAAGCGCATCTGACGGTGGAGTGAGAGGACCGTGGGTTGCCGGCTACTTCAACACGGCTTCGACTTCCGCCGGAGGTCGAATCGGCAAGAATAAAAAGATGGTCCCGAGTACGCGTTAAGCCTAGCGGCAAGGAACGCCGGTCGATAAGAAAATCGATGGACTTAATAGCCGGCGAGAGGAATGGAACCCGTACTCGCAGCCAGCGGACACCGGAGAACAGTTTCTATCGGAGAGGACGAGCGTATTTCGAAGCTATATCTTTTCTATCCACCGCAATGAGGGAGAATGATAAGAATATGAATCGCAGAGATTTTATGGGTACCGTCATGGGAGGAATTGCTGCGGCTAAATTGGGTGGGGCGAGCTTAGTTGAATACGGAGCGAGCTCGGCGGCAGCGCAAGCGGCGAGCGCCAGCAGAGGAGCGGGTGGACAAGGGGCGTGGATCGAAAACGGACTCATCGATGCCGGTGGGTCACACGAGCCATACATCTACATTGTGCGTCGGGGCGGCCAACGCTTGGACGCACAACAGATCAGCGACTATGAGCAAAGCGAAGGGCTGATTCGTCAGTTGAAGGATCAAGGGGTCGAGGTTTTTCACACCCATTTATACAAAGGCTTCGGAATGGCTGCCGAGAAGCCGGATATGGAAGCAACGATACGCGCGGCAGCCATTGCGCATCGCCTTGGGATGAAGGTGGACACCTACGTCCAGTGGAACACCATGATGTACGAGACCTTTTTTGCGGAGGAACCCAGGGCCACGAACTGGATACAGAGAAACATATCAGGACTGCCAATTCTCCTGACATACGGATATCAGCAATCCTTTCGCTATCGGCCTTGTTTTTCCAACCAGCAATACATCGATTATCTGAAGAAGGTTGTGCGCTACGCGGTCGTGGACGTAAAAACAGACTTTATCCATTTTGACAATTTCGACCTTAATTATGAACCGGACTCCTGCCACTGTCCGTGGTGTGTCAGCGGGTTTCGCAGATTTCTCAAGACGAAGTACACGAACGACGAACGGCGCGAACGTTTCGGATTTGAAAATACGGATTTTGTTAACCCGCCGCAATGGAACATCGACAATCCGCCGGAAAAGATGGAAATCATCTATGATCCCGCAATTCAGGAGTGGGTCGATTTTCGCTGCCAGTTGATGGCCAATGCTCTGCAACAGATTTCCGGATACGTAAAGTCGCTTAACCCAGAAGTGGCCGTGGAGATAAACCCTGGAGGAATAAACGGAGAGAATCGCACGTGGACATCCGGCATCGATCATTCCAGGCTTTTAAAATTTACAGAGTCCTTTTGGAGCGAAGAAGACGATCCGCCTGCATTTCACGCAGATGGCAGACTGGTTTCAAAGATCCGCAGCTATAAGCTGGCCAGAATCTACAACAATGTTCTGTTGACATATACTGCGCAGGACTCTGTGGGCAGGGCAGAGTGCCTCGCATTCAACCAGACGCTGGGGTACGTGGGAAGCAACCCGCTCCCTCCAGAGACACTACGCTATATTGACTTTTATCGTAAGAACCGGGACATGTATCTGCATAGCGAAGATGTAACTTCGGTGGCTGTATTTCGGTCCTATGCCTCGCTGACTTACAACAACTCCAGCACGCAATTAAGCGCTATCTTAGTCGAGCAAGCCCTGATCCAATCGCGAGTTCCATTTGCACTGATTTTCGATGAACATCTCCAAAATCTATCCAATTACAAGGTACTTGTGCTCCCAAACTCCGAATGCCTCTCCGATGAGCAAATTTTTCTTGTCCGTCTCTATGTAGAAAAAGGCGGTGGCTTGGTAGTCACGGAGCAGAGCGGGCTCTATGACAATTGGAGACGCGTGCGTACGAAACCGGGACTAAGTGGATTGGTCGATGGTCAGATTTCCGGAACCGATTACCAGGAAGAGGTGAAATCTCAACGAAACCGCGCGGGTGTTCCAAGTCGAAAGTATGTGGGTGCCGGACGAGTAGCGTACCTTCCAGCAGTCCACTTTGCAGGAGTTCTACCCCCCGCCGATCCCTACTTTGCGATCGCAAATTCATTGTGGAAGCGCCCACAGAACTGGAAAGATATCTTTGATTCCGTTCATTGGGCAGCAGGAGATCAACTCCCACTAATGCTGGATGGCCCTGAGTTTCTGATTGCAAACTGCACCCTTCAGGCAGGGAAACAGCGGTTCCTTGTTCATCTTGTGAATTACAACGCAACGGAAACCCCCACAATTGCCCGCCAGCAGGTACAAGTGGTGTTACCGCAGAACAAGAAGGCGCAGAAGGTAACGCTCTATGCTCCAGACTTAAACGGCGCGCGCACGCTCAACTTCACCAACAATGGTTCCAGTGTCGAATTTACTGTACAGGAAATGAAAACATATGCATTAATAGCAATCGACTGGTAGATGCGCATGACATTTTGTAGCTTATAGATGGCAGCCACAAATAGGTTGTTCGGGTGTGTCGAGATATACAGAATGCCTGTCCGATGGCGCAATCCAGGCAGATGCATTGGACTGAGAAGCTTGCCGCCGCAAGTTGGTGATCGTTGCGTCGTCTCCGAGCATCGTGGCGAGACTCAGCAACTGCGGTCCGATCGATTTCCGAAAAGCGGAGCGATATCTGTTAGGGCAGTCGGCTACGGACGTTTGTCAGGCATGCTTCCAATTGCGGTGCTCGACGATGGTCTTCGGCTCGTAGGTCTTGCCCTGGTTCATACGCTTTTGTTCGCGACGGCTGGTCCACAGAGCTATCGGTCCGACGATCCACGTGATCGCGCGGGTCAGAGCGCCAAACTCAGAGGCGATGTCCAGTCGCAATGCGCGAATCTGCTGACTGACCGTTCCGTTGCTGCGCTGGAGCTGTCGCTCCATCGCCCACAATAACCCGCTGTACGCCGTCTGGATGGAGCGGACCTCCCACTCGAACCGCTTGCGAATACGCGGATCGGCGTCGTTCTTGTAACGCTGCCAACCATCCAGGGTGGTCCGGCAAATTCGGTAGAGGCTGGGTCCATTGCGCTGGAAGTCGCGCAGAAAAGCCAGATTCAGAAATCGGTTCGACTCGTCGCGCGAAATGGCGGCGTGCTGGAAGTTGAACTTGTGTTGCCCGTGAATGTCCGCGAGGTTGACATCCAGCAGCAGGTCTTTTTCCTTCATCTCTTTGTAAAGCGGGGTGCCGGGCACCGGCGTGTACAGCATGAACTGGTGGAAGTCCGTCTCATGCGCGATGGCATGCTCGATCTCTTGTTCGATATTGGCGGGCGTGTGGTGTTCTAAACCGATAATGGAAGAGCCCAGCAGCTTGATGCCGTGCTGGCGCAGCTCATGGGTCAGCGTTCGCGTGTCGTGGCCCTGCAGTTTGGCATAGCCGGCGAGCGGCGATTCCAGCCCCATCCAGATCCAGGAAATCCCCAGCTCGACCAGCTCTTTCATCGTGTACTTGCTGATGGCATTCGCCGACGAAAACACGTACATGGCCCAGGCTTTGCCTTCGGCTTTCATCAGATCCAGCAGTTCCATGGCGCGCTTGCGGTGGAGCAGAAAATTCTCGTCCATCATAAAGAACGATCGAACCTTCATCGACCGCTCCATCTCGCACATTACATCGAAGAGCTCTTTGCCGGTGTTGTAAAAGTTGAGGAACTTTCCTTTCCCCCCGAAGAAGGCCGAGGTCGTACAAAAATTGCAGCCCAGGGGACAACCTACTGAAGGGATGATTGTGGCCGCCGTGCTGCTCGCCGACTCAGGCGCTTTGATCCCCATGGTGCGCACGTCGAAACCGGAGACGATGTGCGGGTGGCGGATGGGCGCGCTGGTATCTTCGCCCAGGTAGGCGCGCATCCAGGCGATGCCGTCGCCGCGGACGATGTGGTCGGCGTCGATCCTTTCTTCGATGTCCGGAATTGCGGCGACGTGACCGCCAACTACAATCACGGACTCCGGCGAGATTGCTCGCACCATCCTGCACATCTCCGCTACTTTGCCTACGTTTACGATGATGGAGGAAATGCCGACGATATCGTAGCGATGTGCCTTCAGTTCCTTGGCGAACCCTTCACGGGTAGGAAAATCGAGGACCGTGGAAGGCGCAGAGATGTTTTTTTGGATCATCATAATGCCCCAGGAGCGGTGGAACATTCGCAGGGAGAAAGACCCCTGCATCCGCGTCACCTGGTTGTGATACAGCTCCATGGGATTGATGCTACGGCTGCCAAATGCATCATCCTGCGCATACGGCCCGAAGACGGAGGAGAAAAGAACACGCGCCTGCGTGCCTTTGGGATGCGTGACGGATATTTCTGATTGCGCTGCGTTCATGGTTACCCTTCGGGGGACAGGTATTGCCGGCGGGCATTCGCGATAGACCGGTGAGGCCGTCTATGGAAAATAAAAACACGGGCACAGTGGAACCGCGGACGACAGCCTTAAGATCATTCTCCTGCTCCCTGACACGATGCACAATGCGCTGACAAAAAGATTACAAAGCAACATGGCGCAGCGTCGGCGCATGAACGGCGTTTCCACCTGAAATTGCGACGCAAGCGGCAAGCGCGTCTTACACTTGTCTCGGTATGCGCCTTTTTGTTGGGATTCCACTTGCTGGCCGGGTGATCGACGAACTTGAGAGGATTTCTGTGCGGCATAGAGTGGACGGAGATGGATTGCGCTGGTCCACTCCAGAATCGTGGCACATCACACTACAGTTTCTGGGCAACGCCAATCAGGCCCAATATGAATGTGTCGTCGCTCGACTGCGCGAACTGCACTCATCGCCTGTTTCGATCCAACTGGATGCGATGGGTTTCTTCGATCGCGCAGGAATCTTCTTCGCCGGCGTTGCCGTCACGCCTGAACTGCTCGCGCTTCATCGCCATGTCACGGCCACCACGTCTTTCTGTGGATTCATTCCGGAGGACCATCCGTTTCGTCCGCACATTACTCTGGCACGCAGCAAGGGCAGGCGCCAAACAAAAGGGCTGGAAACATTGAAAGCCAAAATCCGTCATCAGCCTACGTTCAGCCGCTTTGTCGCGGAGGAATTTCTTCTCTACGAAAGTTTCACTCGACCGGCGGGCTCTCAATACGAAATCCGCGGGCGCTTTCGACTGAGTCGTTGAAGCGTGAAATTGCACCAAATAAGAGGCAAAAAGGAATAGTTGCCTTAGCAACCATAATGGCCAAAAATGCGCAAAGTAGTTGCTAAGGCAACTATCGTGATCTGTACTCGAATTCGCGAGAAAAAGGCTTCAGATCCCAATAATTTCATCCCACTCATTCACGTCAATCTCCACCGCTCGCGGAATTTTTGTCAGGCCCGGCATCAGCATCGTATTTTCTGCAATCATCACCACAAAACCTGCGCCTGCGGAGAGTGAAACATCGGCAATGCGCAGCTTCCAGTCAGTCTGCGCTCTCAAAAGTTTCGGATCGTCGGAGAGGGAATACTGTGTTTTGGCAATACAGATGCCGTGGAACAGGTGGGCGGAAGTCATGGCGTGGATGTCGCCATGGAAGTGCAGAATAATTTTTTTTTGCTGGGTTCAATTTGAGACAGACCATCTCCGGCCGCTCCGCCCTTGATTCCGAACACCGGTCCCAGGGAAGGTTTGCGAGAGACGATGAGGGCTTTCTTCCCGATGCGCTCCAGCCCTTGCACCTACCCGATCGAGGTGACGGTTTTGCCTTTGCCGGAAACCGTGGGGGATAGTGTCGGTGACCAGGATTAGCTTGCCCCGGCGCGGAAATGCCGGATCGGTCAACAGGTCCAGCTTCAATTTTTCGCCGTAGGGGCCCAGCGTAAGGATGGAGCCATATTTGGATTTTCCATTCAGATTCGTTCGTGGCACTGACTCGCGAGTTCTGTTCACTATTGGAATCTTTGCCAGGTTACTGCTTGGAATCGATGTCTTTACTTCTGCGCAGGCGTGATATCGGTTACGGGCAAATCCCAATGCGCCAGTAGAATTTCAAACCGTCGCTGCTCTTCGCGCTTGTAGGTTTCCCGGTCGGGGTAGAGCTGGCGAATGAATCCTTCTTCGTCCGGATCGGCGGTCGTCGCAACGGTCGAGTTTTTATACGTGATGGTGACGCGATAGTCCCAGCGAGCATCTTCCGTCATGTGATTGGCGGGTGTTTCGACCTTCAGCCTGACGATGCGGCCAGTCGTCTCGATTTTCTGCAGCAACGGATAATGGTTTTTCAGAAACAGGTCCAGAAATTCCTGTTGGTGACCCCATTGCGTCTTGTAGTAATACTCCACCGTGTATGGCGCATTCGCAGCGCCTTGCGGCGGCGCACCCTGGGCCAGAGCCGAAATCGCGAATGCAGCCAGGAAGCAAACAATCAGAAGCTTTTTCATCGCACCCTCCTGAGAATGAAGTCAGACCCATTGTAGCGGGCGAATGTGCGCGCGGTGGGGCTTTTCACCTATGGCGGAGAGCAGGATGAGAGAGCCGCGTCGCCCCAGGCCGGCGAAAGATGAACAGTAAGACGCATCCATGCCGAGGAACAGGGTCGGGGTTCAGGGACAGTTGACACTTTCCTCGATATGAGAATCCGCAACCAATCGCGATCTCGTCGTTCAGTGGGTTACGTCGATTGTCCAGCAGTGCATGGTCTATTCGACCGAGGCCCGCCTAAAAGAGTATTTCAAAAGCGAAGAAAAGGAATTCAAAAAAGGGAAATAAACCTAGCGGGCGGCGACAGTGCAAGTAAATGTTTTACTCAAATGAAGTTGAGACATATAGCGTGGTGTGGATGTAAGTCAGCTTTCGTTATATCTGGTAGGCCTCAATTGCAGTCCACTGGCAGATACTTTCCTGCTCATCCGGCGACAATTGACCTATAAAGGAGCGGAAAGTATTCATCCAGGTTTTGTAATCTCCTGCAAGCGTCAGTACCGGCCAGTCGGAGCCAAACATGAGCCGCTTGGGACCGAAAGCGGATAAGACAACGTCAAAATAAGGCCGCAGGATATCGGGGGTCCAGGTTTTCCATTCGGCCTCAGTCGCCATGCCGGAGATCTTGCAATAGACATTTTCTCGTTTCGCAAGGTCTTTCATTCGCT
Source organism: Acidobacteriota bacterium (assembly GCA_021798735.1). Taxonomy (GTDB): domain Bacteria; phylum Acidobacteriota; class Terriglobia; order Terriglobales; family Acidobacteriaceae; genus JAKAAZ01. The sequence goes on from JAJZCA010000002.1 coordinate 29,083, forward strand.
CCCGCCAGGGAGAAAACACCCCGTCTCGAATCCGCGGTTTTGCGATGTGATCCACGACGAAGATCTGTCTGGGATGACGATCTACAAATGCGAGGGTCTGCGGCAAATGGCGTTCGAATATCAAAATGTCATAAGCCAGGCGGTAGTGTTGGAGCGCGCCGACTCCAAGATTGAAATCATCGCGCAGCATATAGAAATCGTCGGGCTCATCGTGCAGGACATGCCGTACCGCTTTGAGTTTCGGCTGCTTGACGAAATGCTCAAGATGCCTCCTGACATCCGGAGAGGCAAGTGGCACCCATCCAACCACTCCCAGGATGAACGGATGGCGCGCGGCAAGGTCGAGCAGCCACGCTGTCTCCTCTGTCGTCTGCCGTGCCTGTACCGCGATCGTTCCTTCCACGCCCGACTCGCGGATGACATGTTCAAGCTCCGGAATAAGGAAATTGCGCCGGAGGACGGTCATCGCATCGCTCATCCAGACGTAGTCACGGTCGTTGTACTTCCAGAGGTGATGGTGCGCGTCGATGGTCAACTAGTAACTCCATTCCTTATCTAGGACTGATTGCAGAATCTTTCGGACTTCCGCCACCAGATTCGCGTCGTAGGGTTCCTCGTGGCTTTCGACGTTGTGACGCACCGTTTGAGGCTTGGAGGTGCTGAACAGTGTCGTGGGTATCTCCGGATTCTGGCTTGAAAACTGCAATGCGAGCCGACTGATCGAAGTACCCTGGCTTCGGCAGAATTCAGCAGCCGCCTGGAAGCGGCTTCGGTCTTCGGTACTGGCGGGATGCCATGCCGCCGGCCCTCGGTCGGTCAGGAGGCCGGATGCGAATGGTGAACCATTCACAATGCCGATGCCCTTCTGCCTCGCTATGGGCAACAAATCGAGCAACTGGGTGTCATTGAGGCAATAGTGGTTATGAACCAACGCCGCATCGATGTCGAGGGACATGAAGATCCGCTTCCACAAATCCATCGGGTAGATACCAAAGCTCACATTGCCGATCCGGCCCTCCCGCTTCAATTCCTGGACCGCTTCGTAGCCTTCACTTAAAGCCCATTCGGCGTGTTTTCTATTCTGATACTCAATGTCGTGGATGTGAATGATGTCGAAATACTCGACCCCCAATCGCGCAGAGCTCTCATCCAATGATGCGCGGATGCGCGCTCGCGAATAGTCCAACGTGTCATTGCCATAATTGTTTGGGTCTGTATATTTACCGACTTTCGTGGAGATAAAGTAGCGATCACGCGGCACGCCGCGCAGGGCTTTTCCCAGAACCGTTTCCGACTGCGTGCCTCCGTAGGCTGGCGCAACATCAAAATAGTTGATGCCGCAATCGAGTGCTGCATGAACCGCTGCGATCGCTTCCGATTCATCCACAGCATGAAACACAGCACTGAGCGAAGACGCGCCAAAGCTGAGCCGGGATACCTTCAGACCTGTTGCGCCGAGCATGTTGTATTGCATCGAATTCCCCTTTTATGGAGTTTCTAATACCCTGTCATGGAATTGCCAATAGCCAACACCACGATGGCGGCAATGAGAATCGAAAGGCCAGCGTAAAGAGTTCTCAAGGCCCGCGCCGAAGCTCCCGTCCACTCGCGATTTATAAACCCGAAGATGTTCGCCACGAGGAGCGTGAAGGCCATGTATAAGGCCCATCCGACAGAGGTGCCGAGACGACCGAGATAGTAGGCGCCCATGCCATAGGGAATTGTGGCAACAAACCAGATAACCCCCATGAGCACACCGTTGAGCCAGTCATAGGCGGCATCGGGGCCGAAGTTCTTTCGCCATGTACGTTTCTTGATTTGCAAACTGCCGAACCAAAGCGTAAGTGCGAAAGCCGCTCCCCAGAAGACAGGCAACCAGCTTGCCAGAGTGGCAAAAACCGGGCTCGCGCCGAACTTTTGCGCTTCCTCGCCAACCCGACTCGTGAAGGCGAATCCGAGATTTGCGCAGGCACTCAGCAGGCCGGAGGCCACACAGACAATCAAGGCCCGGCCGAATCCACGCTGCTGAGCGCTGGCGCCTGTCTGACGTTCCCGCAAAAAGCCGCCCCTGCCACAGACCACCACCCCAGCGATGCATCCTGCGATGCCGATCAGAATTGCCCGGCCGCCTGACGTGAGAAGATCGAAAGGCGACTTTACCAGGAACGGGAGAAGGGAACCGACCGCAGTGTTGATCCCCATGATGGTTGCAAAACCCACCGACATTCCAGCCATGGTGACGCCATAGCCAAATAGGACGGAACCCGCGCCCCATCCGAACCCGAATGCAGCGCCTTTCAAAACTGCTGCTGCGCCCGCTGCATGGACGGCCTCCGTCCAATTCGGGATGACGAACGCGGCCATGAACAGCGGAAGGATCAGCATCATGACCACGGTGGCGGGTATGTAGATGTTTTCCAGCTCGAAATTCCGGCGCATCTTCAAAGGAACCGCGAGTCCTCCGCCAGCGATCGCCGCGACCAGTACCAATCCGAATCCCAAAACAGATGAATTCACGCGGACTTGCCTTCCCTTCGTTGTCCCCCGGCTACCTGGGATTTGCCCGGCAGTGAGGCGAATTCGTTCAGCTGCATTTGTCAGGCTGGTTACGCACAACAATTCATGATCATCGAAGTTTTGCCTGTTAAATGTCACGTCATTCGCCGCGCAGTTCGTTCCCTGAAGAAGCCTGGGAGTATCCGCAACTCGATCTGCGTACGCGACAGTCCAGGCCCCAAGTCGAGCACCGGGGACGGTTTAGCCCGTATCATGAATTCAAACCTCGTCGCGTCTTAATGTGTTCCGCGCACAAAAACGACGCTTCTTGTCACGCTGTTAGTTAGCCGGACTCATGTCCACAATGGCTTTCATCAACGTCTGCCGCGCAGGTAGCGATTCAAATTGGATCGCTACATCGGAAAGGTTCAGTCGGTCGGTGATCCAATGTGTCGTATCGATCTTGCCTTCTTCAATCAAGTGGATGATCCGCGGAAATTGGCCGTAACTGTTGCGGCTTGCCAGCAGCGTTACTTCCTTGCGATGAAACAGGGAATCGTCGATGCATACTGGCTCACGCGTTAGACCAACATAGACAAGCGAACCTCCCGGCACAACGTAGTCTAGACTGCTCCCCATCGCCACTGCGTTACCCGTGGCGTCAAAAACGACTTCTGCTTGCCTGTCCTCGGCGGACGGTGATGCTGTGTAGCCCATTCGCCCAGCAAAAGCTCTGCGCCACTCACTCTTCTCAATGAGATGGACACGAACCCCCAGCGCCGATGCAAATTGCGCTACTGCCATTCCAATCGGGCCGGCGCCCACGATAATTGCCTCTTCACCGTTCTTCACTCCGCTCCGCATCACAGCATGCGCGCCGATTCCAAGCATCTCGACCAACACCAACTGATCGAGCGTCAATACTTCCGACTTGTGTATCAGGCTGATAGGCACTGGCAGAAACTCCTGCATTCCACCATCCACGTGGATCCCAAGAACCTGTATGCGCTCGCAGCAGTTATTTCTTCCTTTTGCGCACGCCCGGCACGCACCACAGCTGATGTAGGGCTCGATGGCGCAGCGGTCTCCCTGTTGGATTCCGCGGTCATTGGGCCCCACTTCCATCACGATGCCAGATAGTTCATGACCAATGATCCGGGGGTAAGTATAGATAGGATGGCGCCCTGCAAAGGCATGAAAGTCGCTTCCGCATACACCAATCCTTTCTATTTTGACCAAAGCTTGCCCTGGATCTGCCTTAGATGGCGGGGCTTCCCGCTCTACGAATCTCCCTGGTGCTTCTAATATGACCTGCCTCATAGTTTTCGGCCTTTCTGTAGGCTGTTCGTCCGCTAGTTCAGGAGCATCAAGCGAGTCAAAGGAACGCCATCGTCCCAAGGTAATTGATTTCAACGCTATTCCACTCGCACTGCAGTTCATCCCCCGTTCTGACCTGCGATCTCATGAGCGAGCGGTTGTTAAGTCATTGATTAATGACGGCGCAAGGTGTGGAAAAATTGTCATCCGCAAATGGGTCGATCCATAGGGAACCAGCGTGAGTTTCTCTACGGAATCCGATACCTGAGCCGATCGAATATTTGGCAGTGGAGGTGTGAATCGCTGCTGGGGATTTGTTGAGCTTTGCTGAATCCTCCAATCGTCGATCTTTCTGGCGTTTACATCGAGACTCAGCGGAGGACCTGTCCAAGGACCACTCGTCATCGCTTTGCGGCGAAGTTCCGCTCCTGCATCAGGATGACTGGAATCAAGAATCAATCCGTAGTTCCACGCACTTTCTGGATTGGCAATCCACTCAGGGAAATCGGGTGTAGACCACGGCTGTTCCATCGCGGAAGTCCAGCTTGCTGTAATCGGTAGCGCATAGACAAGTGGACTGTGCTCCACGGCAATACCGTTTTGCGGCCAGGACGTCACGGCTGTCTTCATGGGAAGAATCGGGGTTATTGTATCTCCCGGTTGAAACGTTCGGCGCAGAACTGCGAAATTATAGGCCATTTCCAATGGTGCAACCGGCTTACCATTTTCAGCAATCGTGGGATTTTTACACCACTGCGGAATGCGCAAATAGAGAGGAAACGATACAGGTTTTGCCGAGTGAAAACTCAAGTGAATCGTAGCGTCGAAAGAATAGTTTGTCTTTAGGACGATCTCTATTGGCTGCCGACCTGCACCCGCAGTCGTCTTTACTCGAGAAGTCCCATAGAGCGTTGCAGCTAAACCATCCCTGCCATGTTTCATCCACATACGAGCCACGTAGTTGGGGTGGATGCGATGGACATTGCCAGCGCAGCAAGAAACGTGGTGGCCTGGGTTGGGCTGATACGCCATCTGGGAGGTTCCGCGATCATCCACCGTGTGATTGGAATCCAGCGTAGCCAGTACCTGGTTGGGACTGGAAAAATAGTGCAGTCCCTTCCAGTCTTTCTTAATAGCGCCGAATCCCGCATTGAAGGATGCTCGTTCCACACGATCTTCCCAGGCTCCGTTGCCAGTAGCCATTAGAAGGTAACCCCAGGACCATGTGTAATCTGCAATATCGCATGTCTCATGCGCATCAAGGGAAGTTGTACCGTGGAACCACTCGGAAGTTGAAGGACCACCGTCGACCAGCATGTGGCGATCGAAAATTCTCTGTTGTGCGGCCACGGCAAACTTTATGTAGTTTTCCTTGCCCGTATGCATGTACAGCAACGCTGGCAGCTTGCTGACTACTGCATAGGTCACGCCATGAGCATTGATCGGGGTATTAGCGAAAACCCTGGCAGGCGCCAGATCCCCTTGGATCGGTTCTCCAGCTTGGGTTTGATATTCGCTCCATGCCTGCTCTGCCTTGGCCAATAGCCTGGGATCGCCACAGAGCTCATAGCACCACAGCATCGTTTCCATATTTACGACATTCCGGTGCACTACACCGTAGTTCGCATCATCTCTCCCCAAGTAGTGCTGCTTGATCGCCTCTACAATCCGCTTGTTGTCGCCTGCTTCTGATGTCGCGGCCATCGCTCGAAAGAAAATATTGTGGGAAAAGCGGTAGTTATCCTTCTTGGGTGGCAGCAGGTATGCTGGACCCAGGTAACCATCCGCGGCAGGATGGTTCAGCGTATAGTCCACCGCCACCATGGCTGCACGCAGCAGCCGCTCGTCTTTCAGAGTGAGAGCGCACCGGATGGCTCCATCGGTCCAATATGCTTTATCTTCCCAGGCCCACCAGCCGTCATGGTATGGCTTTTCGTCCCCAGCCCAATAGGCACCCATAAATGGTTCTGAAACCCGCAGCAACGAAATCGCCAATTCATTTGCCTGCTTCTCCAACCACCCCCGCAGCCACCCCTCAGGCCGAATCGCTCCGGGCGGAAGGCTTTGAAGCGCTGCGTACGACGTCGGAAATTCGGGTATCTCGAGTCCTGCCATGCGCTTAGGCGACATCATGCATATAGCGGAGTCCATCGCCGTCACCGAGAGGAAGTGCCGTCGACTCAATTTACCGCTGCCATCGCCACTTTTCATATCATCTACCCCAAGCGCCAATTTGATTCCATAGGCATGGGTTCCGGCCTCGGATACGACGCGAGATTCTTTGGCTGCTTCTATTGATTTGAGCCTGCTTCAGGCAAACGATACCTGTCACTCAGAACAAAAGTTTGGCCAACTTCGGGTTTCTTGTGTAGTTATTTCAGTCACTTACATTGTGGTATCCTATATACACGTGTCCACATCATACTTATGAGGCATAGTGCTGTCAACATTCATTCTGGTTTGCGGCCAGGGCAGGTTCTCTCCTCTCCTGTGCGTCGCGCAGAGAGTCGCATATCTCTGAATACGGCCTACTATGGGGCGCAAACATCCCGTTTAACTTGCCCTTGCCGACAGAGTAACGTCGCCCATGCGCTGCTTGACTGCAAAGTCTTTCCCGGCATACAAATGTGCTGTACCCGTGAGGGCGCTACTGGTCCTGACCTCTTTGATGGGATTAAATGAACCGTCCGAGCAACACCTCCTAATGACGGGCTCCTTCCAGAATCCTTAAAGGAACGCTGTTTCGTAATGGATTGGGGCAAGGATCGTCGAAAGGGAGGAGGCCTAAATTGGCCGTCACGGAAAACACGCTTGCATCTTGGCGATGGTATCGTGTATACACATACTTATGAAATCTTATAGTCCAACGTTAGTGCGAAGTCTTCCTGCCGCTGCGCCATCTGCGTTGCCACGTAAAACCTTGGTCATGACCGCTGTAGACTCGCTGCGTCAGCGAATTATTGATGGCGAGTTTCAAGCGGGAGAATCGCTCAACCAAGTAACCATCGCACGCGAATATGCCATCAGTCGTATCCCGCTTCGGGAAGCCATGCGTCAGTTGGAGGCAGAAGGGCTGCTGCTGTTTCAGCCAGGAAAGGGAGCTGTGGTCTCCGGCCTATCCATGAATGAGATTGGCGAAGTCATTGATCTGCGTGCCATGATCGAACCGGATATTTTAGGAAAAGCAATTTCGCGTTTGACAACTGCAGATTTGGAGCATGCCAAACGGATTCTCGACGACTACGAGGCGGCATTCAAGAAAAATGAGATTGCAACTTGGGGCGAGTACAACTGGCGTTTCCATTCGACGCTGTGCGCGCCCAGTGGATGCGCAATCGCGATGGGGATATTACAAGGCCTCCATCATCTGAATGAACGCTACGCCAAGATTCAGATATCGGTCACCCATTGGGAACAGCGTGCAGCGCATGAGCATCGAGAGATTCTTGGAGCGTGCCGCAAAAGAGACCGCGAAAAGGCGACGAGGCTGCTCAAGGACCACATCCTCAGCGCTGGACAAGCGTTGATTGTCCTCCTAGAGCAGCAACGTCATTCAAACGACAAGACCGCAAAGGCAAAATAATCATGTCCCCGAAAATCACGAAAGTTGAAGCTTTTCAGGTGGATCTACCTCTGCGCGAAGGCATCTATAAGTGGTCTGGCGGAAAGAGTGTCGCGGTCTTCGACTCTACAGTAGTGGCTGTGCACACGGACGCGGGTATTACCGGCTATGGAGAAGTTTGTCCGCTGGGGGCGGCCTATCTCGCTGCTTATGCTCTCGGGGTACGTGCAGGTCTCGCGGAACTTGTTCCCCATCTAATTGGCATTGACCCCACCAAACTGTCCGCCGTTAATGATCGAATGGATTTCAGCTTGCGTGGACACCCCTATGTGAAATCCGCAATTGACATAGCGTGTTGGGACATTTTAGGAAAGCTTGCCGGTTTGCCTATCGTCGCTCTGCTTGGCGGCCGCTATGGCGAAACCTTTCCGCTCTACCGAGCAATCTCACAGGAAGACCCAGCGGAAATGGTCCGAAAGGTGTCTTCATATCGGGCTGAAGGGTACACGAAGTTCCAACTCAAAGTTGGAGGTGATCCGGATTCGGACGTTGCTCGTATCCAGGAGGTCGCACAGATCCTAGCCGATGGAGATGTTCTGGTCGCAGATGCGAATACTGGCTGGAGCCAGCATCAGGCGCTGCGAGTTGTAGATGCGGTCCGTGATATCGATGTTTACGTTGAACAGCCGTGCGCCAGTTATCGCGAATGTCTGACGGTGAGGCGCAATACGCATAGACCTTTTATCCTGGACGAAGTCATCGATAGTTTAGCAATGGTAGTTGAGGGGATAAAAGACCAAGCCATGGATGTTGTCAACCTAAAGATCTCGAAGGTCGGGGGACTCACAAAGGCGCGACAACTCAGGGATTTATGTGTCTCACTTGGGATTGCATTGACCATTGAAGATAGTTGGGGCGGCGACATTACGACCGCTACGATTGCGCATCTGGCGCACAGTACGCCACCGGACTACCTGTTCTCGTCTACCGACTTCAATAGCTACGTGACCGTGAGTATCGCCGAAGGGGCGCCACAGCGGAAAGGTGGATGCCTTGCGGCGTCCACCTTGCCCGGGCTTGGTATCGAGCCAAAATGGGATGTACTGGGCGATCCTGTTCTTTCCATTTCATAGATACTGCTCAAAGATGTGAGAGGGTCATAGCAGAATGAAGAATTTATCGCGCAGAAAGTTTGCAGCGAGCACTATAAATTGCATAGCGCTGCTATCCATTCAAAGTATGTCGGGCGCATGCGTTAACGAGTCGTCAAACTTAGCTTCACACCCGACAAACAAGCCTTTGAGCTCTTTATCGGATGCGATTCGCGCTGGAATGCCCGAGAATGACGAGCGGTGGAATAGGAATACGAAGAAAGTTCAGAGACGACTCGGCATGGCAGCGAAACTACGGTTTCCTGCCATGGAAGATTGCCCTGAATTCTTTCTTTGATATCTTGGCCTCAATATCCACCAACGTCTATGTCCGCAGGAAACACTTTGCGTTGGCACTCTGTTTTCCATGTCAGCTTTTCATTAAGTTCATAGCAATAGCGATTCGAACAACTTTTCACGCGGCAAAGAACTCCGTTCACATCTTTTGTAATCTCAGTTTACCGATTGAGAATTGAGAGAGTCCATATGAAGCGACGTGAATTCCTGAAATCCATCGCCAGCGCTGCTACGCTCTCGCTTCCTCGCCAAACCCAGGCTAGTTCTCTGCACCCTTCTGCCAACAAAGACGCTGCTAGAGAAACATTCGCTAGTTCGATGCTCTGGTATCGGCAGCCTGCCGCAAAATGGGTGGAAGCGCTTCCTTTGGGGAATGGGCGGCTGGGCGCCATGGTATTTGGTGGCACCGCCATTGAGCGAATCCAGCTCAATGAGGATACAGTCTGGAGCGGCGGCCCTTATGACCCGACCAACCCTAAAGGGCAGGAGGCGCTTCCCGAAATTCGTAGACTCGTATTTGCCGGTGAAAATCTTAAGGCACATCGACTGTTTGGACGTACGATGTTCGGTTTGGCAATTCCACAGATGCAGTACCAGCCTTTAGGAGACCTCTGGCTGACGTTCGCAGGACAGAGCCACGCGCCGAAACACCAGCTTCAATTGGAAACAGATATGGCACGTATTGTGCCGAATCCGGTTACCGATTACCGGCGCCAGTTGGATTTAGACGAAGCTATCGTAACGGTCCGCTACAGAGCGGGCGATGTCACATTTACACGAGAAGTTTTTGTAAGCCCAGTGGACCAGGTAATTGTCGTTCGTTTGACGGCGGACAAAACACGAAGGATTTCTTTTTCTGCAGCGTTGATTGCGGGAAACGATGAACAGAGGGATGGCGATGCGCGCTATGATGCTGTTCTGCCAAACGAAATAGTGGTGCGCGGTCGTGCGATGTCCGATGAAGGTATTGATGGCCAAGTGCAATATTGGACGCGGGCCCGATTCCTCGCCGAGGGCGGTACAATCACTGCCGAAGAGAGCACCCTCAATGTTGCGGGGGCAGATGCTGTAACGATTTTGATCGCAGCTGGAACAAGCTTTATGAATTGCAAGGCCGCAGGCGGGAACCCCGAGCCAAAAATTAAAAAGCAGATTGAAGCAGCTTCAGCAAAGTCCTATGCGGCATTGCGTCAAGATCATGTGGTCGAGCATCAGAGGCTTTTTCGACGGGTACAGTTGGATCTTGGCTCGTCGGAAAATGCCGGTCTGTCCACAGATGAACGTCTGGAGAAATTT